>NZ_JBQQBR010000016.1:0-236924 GCF_052245935.1 Nonomuraea sp. 3N208
CATTCTCGTGGAGATCGAGCCAGGATTGTTCGCTCAGCCGCGTCCATAGCCCGGCAACGAGCCCGTGACCAGCACTCCTCATGCAGCGCAAGCGATCAAAGGGGCATCAACTCGCGAACCGCCCTCTCAGAGCGGCTTGCGGTAGGACACAGCCGCCTAGCCCTGCTCGTGACGAGAGAGTTGCTGAGGCTGCTCGTCAGCCTCCATGTCGCTGTCGGAGACGAGTTCCGTGCGGAGACGTTCGAGGTCGAGTCCGTGGTCGGCGTACTTCAGCTCGCGAGCCACCTTCGTCTGCTTGGCCTTGGCTCGTCCTCGTCCCATGCTTGCCCTCCCTCACAAGGGGCCGCCCCGGGCCCGCCGTTTTGTGGACTGTGTCCATCTCTCACACGGCGCTGATGCTACCGCGCCGTCCCGCCGCCCCTCGCCCCCAAGCACGTGCCATGGGCGCCCGTCACCGGAACGGGCGACCGGTCGACGTCTGTTCCACAGCGGCACGTCGTCGTAGGCGCGCATCGACGGCGTCTGGAGGCGGTCGTCGAGCTCGGGGACGCCCAGGTACTGGAAGCACAGCGTGGGCCCGCCGCGGTCGCGGGCGAGGAGGGTCACCGCGGCGGCGAGGCCGCCTCCCGCGCTCTCCCCGGCGAGGCCGAGGCCGTTGGGGTCGATGCCCAGTTCGCTCGCCGACTTCGCGGTCCACACCAGGGCCGCATAGCAGTCCTCCAGCCCGGCGGGAAGGGGTCTTCCGGGGCGAGCCGGTACTCGACGGAGACCACCACCGTGCCGACCTCCGCGGCGATGCGGGTGGCGGTGGCGTCGAACTGCTCGACGCTGCCCATGATGAACCCGCCGCCGTGGATGTACAGCAGGCCGGGCAGCAGGCCGTCGCGCTCGCCGGGCGCGTAGACGCGGACCAGCACGTCGGGTGCGCCGTCCGGCCCGGGGACGGTGACGTCGTGGATGCCGATCGGGATGTTCGGCTCGTAGGACGTATGGGGGATGTCGGCGAGCGCCCATCGCGTCATGACCCAGGCCCCGGACAGCAGGAAGGTCGCGCCCACCACCGCCCAGGCGGTTACCGGTGGCCCACCATGGAGCCTGTTGTGACCGTGATGCAGGGCGCGTCTTCGCGTGGACGCTCATTTAGCTCTCCGGACCAGCCGTGGCCCCACGCGAGGTGCGGCGGTGTAGCCACCACGTGCCCCGCGTCGGCGCCGGCGAAGCAGCCCGGCCCCGATCAGCAGCGGTAGCGCGCAGCAGTCCGCGTACGCCAGCACGGCCAGGGCGCGGTGACCTTGCTGCTCGGCGGCGGCCCGCCGACCCACAGACCTTCGGGTGAGGCCGTCTCTCATCGACAAGGTCACTGACGGTTGTGTATGACCAACGTCACATCCGCCCGAGCTCACGCCAGGACCTGTTCGCTTCGTCCGTGGGTGTGAAGGCGCTCCGATCGGGGCGCCAGGTGAGGAGGACATCATGACAACCGCGATTGTCGTGCTCGGCGGCGGCTACACCGGCGTCATGAGCGCGGTCCGGCTGGCCCGGCGTATCCGGCATGCCGACGCCCGGGTGACCTTGGTCAACCCGACCGACCGGTTCACCGAGCGGCTGCGGCTGCACCAGCTCGCCACCGGCCAGCCACTGGCCGACTACCGGATCCCGGAGCTGCTGAAGGGAACCGGCGTCGAGTTCGTGCAGGGCCGGGCCACCCGCATCGACCCTAATAGGCGCGAGGTCCAGGTCGCGAGTGCCGGTGGCGAGCGGTTGGTGGCCTACGACTACTTGGTGTACGCGGTCGGTGGCGTCACCGACACCACCAGTGTGCCGGGTGTGGACATGCACGGGTACACCCTGGACAGTCCGGCTGCGGCGGCCCGCCTCGCCGAACGGCTGGCCGAGCTGGAGAGCCGGGGCGGCGGAACGGTGGCCGTGGCCGGCGCGGGGCTGACCGGCGTCGAGGCGGCCGCGGAGATCGCCGAGAGCTACTCGGCCCTGCATGTGATGCTGCTCGGCCGCGATGAGCCGGGCTCGATGATGGGCCCCAAGGCCCGTCGTTACCTGAGCCGCGCGCTGGAGCGGCTCGGCGTGGAGGTGCGGGCCTGCGCCGAGGTGACCAAGGTGCTGCCGGATGCGGTGGAGCTGACCGGCGGCGAGCTGGTGCCGGTGGACGCCCTGTTGTGGACCGCCGGTGTGGTCGCCGCACCACTGGCCGAGGAGGCAGGCCTGACCGTGGACGCCAAGAGCCGGGTGGTGGTGGACGCCACACTCGCGTCGGTCTCCCACCCATCGGTGTACGCGATCGGTGATGCCGCCGCCATTCGGCAGGCCTGGGGCGAGATCCATGGCACCTGCCAGAGCGGCATACCGACCGGTGCGCACGCCGCGGACACCATCGCCCGCCGGCTGCGCGGCAAGAAGGCTATGCCGTTCCGGTTCGGCTACATCCATCAGCCCGTCAGCCTGGGCCGACGGGACGCCGTCATCCAGTTCACCCGGCCCGATGATTCTCCAGGGCGGTGGCACCTGACAGGCCGGGCCGCGGTGTTGTACAAGGAGGCCGTGACCAGCAGTCCGCCCGCGACCTACCGCATCTCGCGGTGGGTCTCCATCCCCACCCGCGCGTTGGCCCGCACCGGCGGCCGCGCTAGCCGGGCGGTCGCAGCCCGGTGAGCTTGTCCGGGTTGCTGACCAGATGCACGGTGTGCACCGCGCCGCCGACCAGGTGCAGGGTGAGCGCGACGACCGGGGTGTCGCCGGAGTGGACCACGATGCCGGGGCCGCCGTTCAACTCCATGATCTCGGTACGCGGATCGGCGGGCATCCGGCCGGCGAACCTCGCAAGCGCCTGCGCCACCAACCGTGGCCCCACGATGGCCTGGCGTGGCGCGGGCGCCTTGCCGCCGCCGTCGCTGACCAGCCTGACGTCCGGCGCCAGCACTGCCATGAGACCGGCCAGGTCACCGCCCGCCGCCGCGGCGAGGAACCGCTCGGTCACCTCGGCGCGGGTGGCGGGGTCGGTGTCGTAGCGGACGCGCCGCTGCTCGACGTGCTCACGCGCGCGGCGGGCGGTCTGGCGCACTGACGCCTCGCTGCGTCCGACCATCTCGGCGATCTCCGCGTATGAGTAGCCGAACGCCTCGTGCAGGACGAAGACCGCCCGCTCCAGCGGCGTCAACGATTCGAGGAGCACCAGCACGGCGGACGAGACGGTGTCGGCCAGCGCCACCTCGTCGGCGATGTCGGGCGTGGTGACGACGGGGTCGGGCAGCCAGGGCCCGACGTACTGTTCTCGCTGTGCCTGGGCGCTGCGCAGCCGGTCGATCGCCAGGCGCGTCACCACCCGCACCAGATACGCCTCCGGGTCGGCCACCTCGGCGGTGTCCGCGTTCGACCAGCGCAGCCAGGCGTCCTGAACCACGTCTTCCGCCTCACCGATCCGGCCGAGCATGCGGTAGGCGATCGCGCGCAGCCGGCCTCGATGCTCAGCGAAGATCCGCGTCGCCTGGTGGATGTCGACCGCCGTCACAGCAAGCACTCCGATCTTCGCCGGTCGGCGGCGAGGCCTTGGGCCACCTGGGCGAGGGCACGGATGCGCGCATTCTCGTGGGCGGTGCACCAGATCGGTCCCAGGCCGATGGGCGGCATGCCATGGATGGGGATGAGGACGATGTCTTCCCGGTTCTCCAAGATCTGTATTCCGGTCACGGTGGCGTGGACGATGTGCCCGAGGGCGATTTGGGCCACGACCTCCGACACCGACGTGCATGAGAAGACCCGCCGGAGTGGGCGGCCGGATGGGGTCCGCGGCGGCAGGAACCGGGTCAAGAAATCTTGCGGGAAGGGTGGAGGAAACGTTGGCGACTCGAAATCGGCAATGTCCTCAAGGGATATCGACGCCTTGCCCGCCAGCGGGTGGCGGGTGGAGGCGGCGAGGCGGCGCTGCCGGTATTCGATCGCCGGGCCCATGGTGAGATCGGGTTCGTCGTCGGCCACCAGCCAGTTGAAGGTGACGTCGACCTCACCGGTTCGCAGGGATCCGTATGGTTTCATGGTGGGGATTTCCTGGAGGATGACCTGGGTCTCAGGGTGGCGCGCTTCGAACGCGGCGACCAGGCGATAGAGGGCCACCCCCTCGGTGGTGTTGGTGAACCCGATGCGCAGCGTGCCGGCGAGTTGCTGCGCTGTGGCGCGGGCCTCGTGGACGGCGTCGCGCAGTTGGGTGTACGCCGGGGCGAGCCGGTCGCGCAGTTGCCGCCCGAGGGGGGGTGAGCCGGACGCGCCGGCTGGTGCGCTCGAACAGCGCCCCGCCGACTTCCCGTTCGAGCGCCGCCACCAGCCGGCTCACCTTCGGCTGGGTGAAGCGCAGCCGCTCTGCCGTGCGTCCGAAGTGCAGTTCCTCGGCGAGGACGAGGAACGTCTCGACCTGGAAGAGGTCCATGGTTCGCTCCGATCCATGCGTCGTCGACATGGATCTTCACATAGGCCGGCAGTGGCGGGAAGCCGGCGAACAGGAGCATATGGCCGCCGGGTCATGGAAGCTGTGGCCCTCGCCCCATGGCCTCCCGGTTGTCACGCGCTGGCCGGTCGCATCGACCTGGTGGCCAAAACGACGGGCAACGCCAGCAGGCAGACCGCGGCCCCGGCAAGTGCGGTGTAGTGCACCCCGACATGGGAGACGACCTGGCCGCCGATCAACGCGCCGGTCGCGATCCCGGCATTCGCCGCCGAGGCGCCAAGGCTGGCGGCCAGGTCCTTGCCCTGGCCCGCCAGGCTGATGACGCGAACCTGGATGGCGATCGAGACGAGCCCGAACCCGACATGTCCCCAGACGACGAGAACAACCGCTACCAAAACAGGGCTGGGACCGATCAGGTATAGCCCGCCGAGCACGCCGACCAGGGCGGCGTTGGTCACGATGAGCGTGGCGGTGGCGCTGCGGTCGACGAGGCGACCGCCGGCGAATGTCCCCGCTGCGGTGGCGGCGCCGTACGCGAGCAGGAAGGCGCTGATCGCGCCGCCGGAGACTCCGGTGACCTGGTTGAGGAACGGCTCGATGTAGGTCAGGGCAGTGAACTGACCGCCGATGATCAGGAAGCCGATGCCCAGGGTGGCCAGGACCGGCGGCGCCATCGCCTGGCGGGCTCCGTCGGTCAGGCGGCCCCCGCCCTTGCGCGCGACGGTCGGCACCAGGGCGATGGTGAGGACGAGCGCGAGGGCAGTGAGTATCGCCACGCTGCCGAACGTCGCCCGCCAGCCGAACGTCTGCCCGATCAGCGTGCCCAGAGGAACGCCCACGACCGTGGACAGGGCAACGCCGCCGAACACGATCGAGATCGCCCGGCCCTCGCGGCCCGACTCGACGAGTCCCGCCGCGATCATCGACGCCACCCCGATGAAGGCTCCGTGGACCGAACCCGCGACCATCCGCGAGACGAAAAGCAGGCCGAAGCTCGCCACGACAGCGATGAGCAGGTTCGCGGCCACGTACACCAACAGCGTGCACCACAGCATGAGACGGCGGTCGACGCGGCCGGTAAGAGCGGTGAGAACAGGCCCGCCGAGGGCGATGCCGAGCGCGTACGCCGTGACGAGCGTCCCTGCGGTCTCGATGGAGACCCCGGTATCAGTCGCTATCGGGTCAAGGATCCCGACCAGGACGAGTTCGGACGT
Source organism: Nonomuraea sp. 3N208 (assembly GCF_052245935.1). Lineage (NCBI taxonomy): Bacteria > Bacillati > Actinomycetota > Actinomycetes > Streptosporangiales > Streptosporangiaceae > Nonomuraea > Nonomuraea sp. 3N208. The sequence goes on from NZ_JBQQBR010000016.1 coordinate 5,668, forward strand.
GCCCACGACGAAAGCGCCGAGCCCGAGTGCGCCGAGCGCCAGCCCGCTACGACGTCCCGACAGTGGCTCACTCCTCGTCGCCGCCGGCAGTCCCGCCCGCGCGGTGCCCGACATCTCGCCTCCTCACTCCGGCCGCCCCAGCGGGCGTCCGGCGGTGCCGTCGTCGTCAGTCCATGCCGCGGACGCGTCGCGCACCACCAGCACGGTTTGTCAGGCCGAGGATGCTCCCGCACCCGAAAGCCATCAACGGAAAGTTCGGCATGCATCGATGCGCCCAGCGCATCGATGACGCTTCCGGCTCATTCCAGGTGTTCTGCTGAGGTGGAGTGATCCGCACGCCCTGAGCTTGTCGTTGAAGTTGCGTTCTTCGCATCGAGCCAGCCGATGTGCTGGGCCTGGCGGGCGGGCGGGGGCCGCTATCCGGCTCCGGCTCCGGCTCCGGCCTGGATGTTGTCGGCGGCCTCCTGCGGGCTGATCTCCGCCGCCTGCGCGGCGCTCCGCAGGTCCTGTGCGGTGATGTTGGCCGGATTACCGTGATCGTTGTCGGGCTCTCCGCAGCCACAGCTCAGACACATGTCAATCCCCCTTCTGCGAGCCCGCGTCCTACCCGACAGACGGTAATGAAACGGACGCCCTCCGCAAGGTCAGGGCAGATCCGTCCACGTGACGAGACCGTGCCGGTGGGCGTAGACGGCCGCCTGCACGCGGGTACGGAGCCCGAGCTTGGCCAGGATCCGCTCGATGTGGATCTTCACCGTGCCGGGTGAGATGACCAGTTCGCCGGCGATCTCGGCGTTGCTGCTGCCGGCGGCCAGGTGCCGTAGCACGTCCGCCTCGCGCGGCGTCAGCGTGGCCAGCTCGCTGGTCGGCGGGCGGGGCGACGTGGCCGCGAACCGATGCAGCAGGCGGGGGGTGACCTGCGGATCCACCAGGCCCTGCCCCTCGTGGGCGACCCGCACCGCCTCGATGATCAAGCCGGGGTCGCTCTCCTTCAACAGGAACCCGACCGCGCCCGCCTGAAGGGCGCCGAACAGGTATTCGTCCAGGTCGAACGTGGTCAGCGCCACCACGGCCGGGGCGGGGTCGAGGGCCACGAGGTCTCTGATCGCGGCCAGCCCGTCCATGCGCGGCATGCGGATGTCGGTGAGAACGACGTCGGGCCGGTGCCGCCGGGCCATCGCGACGACCTCGTACCCGTCCGACGCCGTCGCCACCACCTCGATGTCCGGTTCGGACGACAGCAGCAGGCGCAGGCCCTCCCTGGTGGGCGCCTGGTCGTCGGCGACGATCACGCGAATGGTCACGGGTCGGCTCCTTCCTTTTCGCCGAGTTCGCCAAGTTCGCCGAGCGGGAACCGGGCGGTCACGCGCCAGCCGTGGGGCTCTCGCGGCCCGGCCGTGAGCGTGCCGCCGAGCAGCGCCGCCCGCTCACGCATGCCCCGCAGCCCGCCGCCCTCGGGTTCACAGGGTGCGCCGGGTCCACCGGGTGCGCCGGGTCCACCGGGTGCGCCCGGTCCGCCGGGTCCTTCTGGGACTGCCTGCCCGTCGTCCTCCACCGTCACCTCCACGGCCCCGGACCTGCGGCGGATGCGGACGACCGCGTGCGAGACCCCCGAGTGGCGCATGACGTTCGTCAGCGACTCCTGAACGATCCGGTACACCGCGTACTGGATCCGGGGCGGCACCTCATCGCGGAGCGGGTCGCCGTCCAGGCGGACGCGGAGCCCTTGACGGGACAGGCGGGCGAGCAGCGGGCCGAGATCGGTGTCGGCGTGTTCCTCTTCGCGGAGCAGGCCGAGCAGCCGCCGGGTCTCGCCGAGCGCGGTGCCGGAGATCTCGGCGATCACGTCCAGTGCCCGGCCGGCGTCCGCGGGCGTGCCCCGCCGCGCCCCCACGGCCTGCAGCCGGATCGCGCTGAGGTGGTGGCCCACCACGTCGTGCACCTCGCGGGCGATCCGGGCACGCTCCTGCGCCCGCCGGACGAGCTCGGCCTGGCGGGCCTGGTCATGGCGCAGCCGCAGGATGTGCCCGAGCGCCACCGGAGCCAGCCCGGCGGCCACCGACCTCGCCAGCCCGGACGGATCCTCCATGGTCCCGCCGTACGCGAGGTCGAGCGCGACCAGCCAGCAGGTCGCGGCCACCGCGGGCAGCCACCGGTCATGGTCGCGATGGTAGGCGGCCGAGGCGAACGCCGCCACCGTCACCCATGCGCCTACCTCCGGCTGGTGGAGCAGCCGCGCGAGCACGACGACCGCGCCCGAGACCAGCGCGGCCGTCAGCGGCAGGCGGCGGCGTGCGGCCAGCGGCGCGCACACCGCGCAGACCAGCATCACCCACAGGAACGTGTGCCCGCCGGGAGCGCCCAGCAGCGGATACCCCGCGGTCACCAGTGTCGTGAGCAGGGCCAGCGCGGCGTCCTGCGCGAGCGCGGGCAGCTTCCGCCAGGCTCCGATCACACTCGGTTCACCCCCGGGGAATCCTAGCCATCAGGTCCCCGGGGCAGCGCGCCCCGGACCGGGGCAGGGCGCCGGCGGTCAGGTAGTCGTGCACGTATCGGCGCAGGCAGGTCGCCCCGAGCCCGGACGCGCTCTGCATGAGGTACGCGGCGTGCCCGTCGCCGTGCCTGACCACCCGCGCTCCGGGGACCTGCGCAGCCAGGTGCTCGGCGCCGGAGTGCGGCGTGTTGACATCCGTGTCACCGATCGCGATCAGCACCGGCGGCACGCCCTCGGCCCGCAGCGGGTGCGGCGGGTTGGCGGGGCTCTTGCCCATGCCCACGCAGCGGGCGACCTGGTACCGGCCATGGATCCAGCCGATGCGGGGCGCGACCGCGCGCAGCCGCGACTCGATGGCCTGGAACTCCCGGTATCCGGGCAGGCCGGGCATGAAGTCGTGGCAGAGCATCGCGCCGGCCGGGTACCCGGGAGACTCCGGCGGGAGCGGCCGCAGCTTCGCCAGGTCCGACGCGTCGCCGTCGGCGGCCTTGCGCAGCGCTGCGGCCAGGCGAGGCCACACGGGCGGGGTGAGCCCTTCCTTCACCGCGAGGAGGAACTCCTCCTTGCTCACCGTCCCCTTGCCCGCGGGGAGCGGGACGCGGGTGAGCAGCCGGTCGAACACCTCGATCGCGTCGTCGCCGCCCAGCGCGCATCCCGCCCTGCACCAGTCGCGGAAGCGCCCCAGCTGCTGTTCCTCGGTGCGGGCGTATTCCGTCAGCCAGCGTTCCAGCGAGGGCCGCGTGTGGTCGGGGACGCCGTCGAGTGCCATCCGGCCGACCTTGGCGGGGAACAGCTCCAGGTACGCCTGGCCGTACACGGTCCCGTACGAGTTGCCGAAATAGCGCAGCTCGGGTTCGCCAAGGGCGGCTCGCAGCGCCTCCAGGTCGTGGGCCACCTGCCAGGAGGTCAGGCCCGCGTAGGCGGCGCCCATGGCCTTGCGGCAGGAGGCGTCGTAGGCGGCGTTCGCCCTGGCCTGGGCGCGCCACCCGGCTTCGCCCGGCGCCAGGATCAGCCCCGCGATGCTCGGCTGCGGTGTGTCGCACTCGACGGCCGCGGAGCTGCCCTTGTCGCCCATGCCCCTGGGGTCGATCAGGACCACGTCGAACCAGGTGGTCAGCTCCGAGACGACCGTGGGTGTGGCGCGTACGGGTTGGATGGTCGCGCCGCCGCCGGTGTTGACGACGAGCGAGCCGAGCTTGCGCGCGGGGTCGCGGGCGGGCATCCGCGCGAGGTCGACCTGGGTCTTCCGGCCGTGCGGGCGTCTCCAGTCGATCGGTACGGTCAGCTTGGCGCATTGCATGCCGTCGCCGCACCCGGCCCACGTCAGGGCCGGGGGCGCGGCGGCCACCGGAGCCTGGAGGGTGGCCGCCAGCGCCGTCCCGAGGACGAGGCCGGCCAGCGCTCTGGTCGAGATTCTCATGACACCAACCTCGCCCGGAGCGCCCCGCGCCGGCATCTGCCGTCCGGCATATCCTGCGCGGCGGTCTCTCAACCTCCAGTTGTTCCGCGGCGCCAGGCGATGAACCGGCGGACGTACTCCCGGCAGGCCGGGACGATCGCGAGCGACTCCCGGCCGAGCAGCAGCGTGGCGCAGAACGGCGCCCACCAGAACTGGCCGGTGAGCGGAACCAGCGCGGACCGGATGCCGGCGGGCGAGGCGGCGGCCGACTCCTCGGCGGGAGCCCCCGCTAGGCGAGAACGGCTGACCACCCGTCCTTGACGGTGGCCTTCACGGCCTCGACCTTGCGGACCTCGATCTTCAGATCCTCCTCTCACAGGAAACGTGCGAAGCGCTGAGCTGAGCGTCGTTCCTGAGGAAATAGTCCCAGCACCCCGGTGCGGCGGGTGCCGGAGAAGTTCGTGATGGCCAACGGGGCGGCGCCGTTGCCGTTGACATATTGACCTGAGGTCACTATTAATGACCCAAGGTCAATAGCGTGCGTCCCAAGGAGTGCAGATGTCCATGGCAACCGACAGCCAGACACCCGGTTCCCGCCTGGTCGGCAGGCTTCTCGACCCCACGTCGAGGGCCGACCCGTACCCGATCTACGCCGGGTTCCGCGCCCTGGGCCCGGTATGGATCGAGGAGATGTCCTCGTTGGTGGTGGCGAGCTACCGCGACTGCGAGACCCTGCTGCGCGACCCGCGACTCAGCGCCGAGCGCGACCGGTTCTTTCAGGCCGATCAGGCAGCCGATCTGTATCCCGCGCACGCGCCGTCCTCCGTCCGGCAGCCCTGGTTCCTCTCCCTGGATCCTCCGGATCACACCCGGCTGCGGCGCCTGGTCATCAGCGCGTTCACCCCCCGTGCCGTCGCCCGGATGGAGGACTCCATCGCCCAACTGGTCGACGAGTACCTCGATGGCGCGGCCGAGCAGGAGACGTTCGACGTGCTGTCCGGCCTCGCCTACCCGCTGCCGGTGACGGTCATCTGCCGCATGCTCGGCGTCCCGCCGGCCGACGAGCGGTTGTTCCACCGATGGTCCGCCCAGCTCACCCGGATGCTCGACGGCTTCTCCAACCGCTATGACGGGAGCGGCGAGACCCCGGAGTGGATGCAGGGCGAGGTCGAGCTGCACCGATACGTCAACGAGCTCGTCGCCGACCGGCGCAAGAGCCCGCGCCGGGACGACCTGATCTCCGAACTGCTCGCCGCGGAGGACGGCGGTGACGTGCTCAGCCATGACGAACTGGTCTCCACGGTCGTGCTGCTGCTGGTGGCGGGGCACGAGACGACGGTCAACCTGATCGCCAACGGCGTGCTCGCCCTGCTACGGCACCCCGGCCACCTCGCCGCCCTGCGCGCCGGCCCCGGCACGGCCCCCGCGGTCGTCGAGGAGATCCTGCGCTACGACCCGCCCGTCCAGCTCACCGTCCGCGTCGCCGACCACGACCTGCGCGTCGGGGACGCGAAGGTGCCCGCAGGCGGCCTGGTCTTGCTCCTGCTGGCCGCGGCTCACCGGGACCCGGAGGCCACCCCGGACCCGGACCGGTTCGACCCGAACCGCGAACAGGTGCGGCACCTGGGCTTCGGCTTCGGCCCGCACTTCTGCCTCGGCGCGCCACTGGCCAGGCTCGAAGGGCGGCTGGCGCTGGCCGCGTTCGCCCGGCGCGTCCGGGAGCCGGAGCTCGTCGCCGACCCGCCGCCGTACCGGGAGCACGTCAACCTCCGCGGCGTTAGCGAGCTGCTCATCTCCCATGCGGGGGTGACGAGGTGAAGAGCGTGCCGGATGGGAGCGGGAGGCACGCCGACCCTGGCGAGCGCTTCAGATGATCAAGCTGAAGCGCTGACGTTCAGCTAACCTGGTGCGGTGGTCACCTCCAGGAGCCGGCGCCGCCTCTCCCCCGAGGCCAGGCGCAGTGAACTCATCGATGCCGCCATCCGGCTCCTGGACTCTGGACAGAAGGTGACCAACTGGGTTCAAGCCGTCACCGCCGAAGCCGACGCCGCCAAGGGCACTTTCTACGTCTACTTCTCCTCCTGGGAGGAGATGCTCGCCGCGGTACGGGACCGCGTGCTGCGGGACTACGTGGGCCGGTTCCACCAGCTCGCCGAATCCACCGAGCCGATCGACTGGTGGGCCACCCTCGACGCCGAATGCGCGGCGGCCATCGAGGCCATCGCCCGCCCCGGCGGGCTCCATGCCGCCGTCTTCCACTCCGGCTCCGCGCTCGCACCCGCGGGCGAAGGGCGGCTGGACACCATCGCCGCCATCGCCAAGGCGCTGCACCGCGGCATGGACGAGGGCGCGTTCCGCCCGGTCGACCCGCATATCGCCGCCACGATCCTGTTCACCGTCCTCCACGGCGCCGCAGACGCGATCGCCGCCGGAGAGCAACCGCAACGCTGGCTGGCGGGCGTCCGCGACCTCACCCGCCACTGGCTCGCACCATCACCAAGCGAGGAGTCACAGCGGATTGGGTGACCACCGCCAGCAAGAAGACTTCATGCCACTTCGTGGCGCCCGCGGATGCAGGAAACTGGGGGTGCGCCGACCACTCGTCGCCGTACGCCCTTGGTGCCATGTGACCGTATTTAAGACTGGCGCTGGAGCCTGTCCGGGACCTGCAGCAGCGGGGACGTTGTCGCCAGCACCAAAGGCGCAAGTGTAACTCCACCAGGGATTGTCCGTGAGTCTAGGCCCGGCATCATCGTCTTGGGAGGAGGCGTACGTGGGCAGAAGGTGCGGCTGCCCCTCGAGACCGGACGCAGGCGCGCCTCATCGTAGAGTGGCCCCGTGGCAAGGCCAGGTGATCTGCTCGCCGCGTACCCGTGGCTGAGGCTGCTGGGGACCGATCTGCTCGGCCGCCTCGACTTCGCCGAATTGGCCGATCCGCATCCTTGCGCGCTGGCGCTGGGGCCGACCGTTGTTGCCTACCGGCGCGGCGCCTGTCCCCGCCCGGGGCGGGTCTCGCTGTGCTCGCTGATTCCAGCAGCGCGGATCGGACCGGCACGGGTCGCGTTGCTCAATGAGGCCGAGCGTGTCAATCCCGAGATCGTGCTGGTCGAGTACGCAGGTGTTGACGAAACCGGCTTGTGCGGGGGTCTTCGGGGGGCCACGGCGGCGCGTCGGCCCATGTTGCTTCATGTCAACGACGGCGAACGTCGCGATGCCCTTTGAAGCCTTGCGCGGTCGGCCGGAGGGGCGAAGGCCGCACGCACCCGTGCCGCCGCCCCGGTTCTGGCTGTCAAGGCAGGCCGTGAGCAGTCTCCACGGCGGCGAGCACTGTGAGGGCGTCGTGGAGGGCGGCGACATCATGGGTCCGGATGAAGTCCACGCCCTGCCAGGCCGCGTACAACTCGGCCGCGAGTGTGCCCGATCCGATCCGATTCAGGTCGCGTCCGGTCAGCGTGCGCAGGAACGATTTGCGCGAGGGCGAGACCATGATGGGAACCCCGAACCGGTCTTTGAGCCGCCGCAGCCGCGACAGCACCAGCAATGACGGTTCAGGGGTGCGCCCCAGGAAGTAGCCGAGCCCGGGGTCGATGATCAACCGTTCCCGACCGACGCCGGCCGCCTCCAATGCTGCCAGGCGCTCGGCGAAGAACCGCTCCATGCCCGCCCAGACCTTCTCCGGGTCGGTCAGTACCTTGGTGGCCGAGCCGATGCGCTGCACCGAATGCATAACGATGAGTCGGCACGAGTCAACGGCCAGGTCCTTGTAGCGGCCCCGATCGGGAAAACCCTGAATGTCGTTGAGGTACGCTGCCCCGCACGCGGCGGCGAAACGCTGCGTCCCGGCCGCGCACGTGTCGACTGACACCGGGACATTCTCCGCGACCAACTGCTGGATTACGCCACTCAGCCTCCGTTGTTCCTCCTCCGACGTCACCGGCTCGGCATTCGGGTGGCTGGCCGCCGCGCCGAGCTCGATGACGTCGGCCCCGTCCGCCCGCAGCCGCCGGGCATGGGCCAACGCGTTCTCAGTGGTCAGGAATCTTCCGCCGTCGGAGAACGAGTCCGCAGTGATATTGACGATTCCGACCAGTTGCGGCCGTGTATGAGATGCGAACAAAGGCCGGGCCACAGCGCCACCTCCAACACCGAAGGCCCAGGCGCGCGACGCTGCATCACCGTGATGGGGTCGCTCCCCGATGGTTCATCCCATCCCGACACGCCAGTCACGACCCGGGATCACTATAGGGCGGGGGCGGGCACTGAGCCAGCCCTGGCCGCAAGCCGGCCCCGCGCGGCGCGGCGGGAGCGGGCTCGAGGGTGAGATGCCCGGCGGCCTGGTAGCGCCGCAGGTCACGCGCCGCGCATGTGTATCACGTTTGCCAGAGGGGCAGGGCGGCGGTCTTGGTGTGCAGTGAAGCCCTCGGGCCAGGAGCGCCCAAGGTTTGGCGTGAGCACGAAAACTACCCTGGCCGTTTCGGCCGATTTCATGGTGGACGTTGGAGAAAAATCTCAGAGATTATCTCTTTTTGAGAAAAGCGCAGGTCAGAGGCTCTGCCGACGCTTTCAGGTCACGCCGCAAGCCGCCGCTTTTCTGCAGGTCAAAGCAGAATGTGAACGTTATGTTCGCATTTGCTAGAAAGTGGGTCGAATAGCAAGAATAGGCCTGATCCACGCCAATCCCCGATCAGGGGTTCCGTTGGCGTGCGCGGAATCACAAAGGAGCGACGATGCCGATTCTGGTCACAGGAGCGACGGGGACGGTCGGGCGCAGCCTCGTCCGGCAACTCCTTGAGGCGGGGCAACAGGTGCGGGCGCTGACCCGCACTCCGGAGAAGGCGGCGCTGCCGCCGGAGGTCGAGCTCGTACGGGGCGACTTCGGCGACCCCGCGAGCCTCGCCCCGGCATTTCGCGGGGTTGAGCGGATGCATCTGGTGGCCATCGACGGCTACGGGCCGCTCACGACCGGCGCGGAGATCACCGAGCTGGCGGAGCGGGCCGGGGTGCGACGGCTCACCCACCTGGGCCACAACGATCCCAGCGCCCCCGACGACGACCCGATGGAGGCCGACCACCGCGCGCTGCATCGCGTCATCGAGGGCTCCAGCCTGGAATGGACCCACGTGTTCCCGGGCGAGTTCATGGCCAACACCCTGGACTGGGCGCCCTCCATCCAGGCCGAGAGCGTGGTGCGGGCACCGTTCGGCGGCTGGACCAACGCCATGGTGCACGAGGCCGACATCGCCGCGATCCTGACGGCCGCGCTGCTGGAGGAGGGTCACGCCGGCCACACCTACTGGCCCACCGGGCCCGAGCCCGTACGGCGGGCGGAGGCGGTGCGTCTCATCGGGGAGGCGATCGGGCGGGAGGTCCGCTTCATCGAGCTGACCCCGGAACAGGCCCGCGAGGAGTGGAGGGACGCCTACCCGCCCGAGGTGATCGAGTGGTTCCTGCAGCTGGGCGACTCCCTGAACGACGCCGAGGTGCCGATCTCGCCGGATGTGGAGAAGGTGACCGGACGCCCCGGGCGCGCCTTCGCCCAATGGGCCGTCGACCACGCCGACGACTTCCGGTGAGGCCGCCGTGACCGTCCTGGTGACCGGCGCGCGCGGGAACATCGGCCGCCATGTCGTGAATGAACTGCTGGCCCGCCACATCCCCGGGGTGCGTGCCCTGACCCGCCGCCCCCGCCGGGCGGGCGAGGAACTCCGTGCGGAACCGGCCCGTCCCATTGAGGCGGCACGGGCGTCCAGCAGCCCCTACCCGACCGGCCTCCCCAGATCCGCGCGGCAGGCGCGTGACACCCTCCAGGTCGCGTGGCCACCCGAGCTGGTGGAGGTGGTCGAGGGCGATCTGACCCGTCCGCAGACCGTGGCGCCCGCCCTGGACGGGGTCGAGCTGGTGTTTCTGTTCCCGGTACCCGAGACCGTGGCGGAGATCGTCGATCTGGCGGCGGCGGCGGGCGTACGCCGCATCGTCGCGCTCTCCTGCGGCTCGGCGGGCCACGGCGACGAGCACCACCTCGCCGTCGAGCGGGCGGTGGCCGCCTCCCGGCTGGAGTGGACGTGCCTGCGGCCGTACGGGCTGATGTCGAATGCGCCGCTGTGGGCCCCCGATGTCCCCCGGAGGCCAGCCGGGTGCGGAAGGTCGCCCTGGCCCGGGCGGCGGCCTTGGCGGTTGCGGGCCGCAGCGCTCGGGTCGCATCGCGATGCCCTTGGCGTCCACGCTGAGGGCCAGCACCATGGAGGAGGTGCACGGCAGCAGGATCTGCGCGGCGTAGAAGGCATCGACGTCGGCCGTGGCCTGGGCCGTGCTCGGCCTCCAGCAGTGACTCCAAAGCGGCGATCTGTTCCCGGATCTCCTCGATCCGCTGCTGGGCCACAGCCTCCCGCCGCGCCAACTCCTCCAGCAACGAACCTACCGTCACCACCGCCTTACACACCTGCACCCACGGTAGAAGGCGGCACCCCGATCAAACAGTCACAACCATAAAAGCCCAGCTCAGACAGTCACTGAGGACGAGCTACACCCATCGCCGGCAGTCGGCCGAGGCGCCGGCCGTGATCGGCGTGCTTACTCCTCGCGGCCGAGCGCCGAGGTGACGACGTCGAGGCTGGCCAGGCAATGGGCGAGGCCGGCGCGGTGCCGCTCAGGGGAGGCCGCGGCCAGCTCCCGGCAAATGGTGACCGCCTCTTCCACCAGGGGCAGCGCTTCGGCCGGCAGGCCACGTTCGGTCAGGGTCACGCCGAGGTCGGCGAGCACCTGTGCGAGGTCGGCCAGGTAGCCGTCGGGGGAGGCCGCGGCCAGGCGCCGGTAGAGGGCTACCGCTTCCTGCTCGGCGCTCAGGGCGTCGGCCGGCCGGTCCAGCTCCGCCAGAGTCGTCCCAAGGTTGATGAGGGCATCGGCGAGGTCGGCCAGGTAACCGTCGGGGCAGGCCGCGGCCAGGCGCCGGTAGACAGAGACCGCTTCCTGCTCGGCGTTCAACGCCTCGCCATGCCGGTCGAGCTCGGAGAGGGTCACGCCGAGACTGGTCAGGCAGGTGGCGAGCTCAGACAGGTAGAGCTCGGGGGAGACCGCGGCCAGCCGTCGGTAGATGGCGATGGCCTCTCGCTCTGCGCTCAGGGCATCGGCCGCGCTGGCCAACTCCCCGAGATGCACCCTCTCCATGAGCAGCCGAGCCCGCCTGCTCCCGTCGCCCTCGTCCGGGACTTCCGCCACAGCTCATCTCTCCATCGACATCAGGCAGCAACCGCTGCGGTGCCGCTCTTTCCTGAAAGGCCGTCACGGGCCTGGAGGCGTGACGGCCTTTCAGGCGCGGTGGGTGCGGCTTGGATGGTTTGGGCCTACGCACACTGTGCTGATAGCCCTGCGCTCTTGTGGGCTTTGAGTGTCTCGCCGGGCCTTGCCGGGGCAGGGATCAGAACCAGGGGGTGCGGCGCCACATGCGGCCGGCCTTGGCACAGGCGCGCTCTTGGCCTGCAACTCGGGTGCGGTCCACCCGGCCTGGGCACGATGAACAACCCATCAGGTGGTGCCGTAGCCGACATTGCCACACGAACCCGTGACGATGTAGTCGGTGCTCTGCTTCCCCAGGCACGTGTAGAAGACGACTTTCAGACCCTCACCGACATCTCCGTAAGAACGCTCAGTGCACTTTCCGGCACCGCTCGTGTGCCACTTGTTCGGCTGAGACCTGTAATTGATGTGGGTCCTGACCACGATCGAATATCCATCGGCGTACCCATCGCAGATCACCATCTTGTCGCCGTCAGCGATCCATCGGCCAGAGCCGGTGCCCCAGGTTTCGTAGCAGCCATAGGCCGTGCACGCTTGGGACAGGGCGGCCGCGGCGGGCGCCACGGTCACCGTGGCGAAGGCCACGGTCGCGGCGGATACGAGCCCCAGAACAGAGATGCCGCGCCTCACGGCATTGTGCCTGGTCGCCCCACGCCACGCGTGACGCGGTGCTCTGCCGTTCATCAGGCCTCGGAATTCGGCGGTCTTGGAGCTCGTGCGCATGAATGTCCTTTCGCAGGTGGTCGATCAACAGGGGACGGGATCACGAGACTGGCCGCGATCATCAGCGGTCGCTGAGCCCGATCTTCAAGCAGGCCGGGACGGGTCACACGGACGTGAGACCTGTCCCGGCGGTTCCCAGTGGCAAGCGGTCCCCGTGGCGCTTGCCCGCCGAGGCCTGTTGGCACCAGGATCGTGGCGGCAAGATTGTTCGGCACCCCTCATCGGGCAGGCAAACAATGCTTTTCCTGGCGCATGAATCCGCTCCGCGCCTCCCCGGCCAGTGCGCTCCTGACACCGACCGGCCTTCCTGCGGGCTCTTGTCGACGGCCAGGTCCGTGTCGCACACGCCTACCGGCATTCAGAGCTGCAACGCTCGCGATCGGCGAGCCGGGGTGGACAGTTAGTGTGATCTGCGAGCACATCTGAATGTCGTCTGGTGAATGGAGTCCCGCAGCGGTGGTGGGCCGTCGTGAAAGTCCGGTGGACCCGGCAGCGGGACCGGTTCAACGCTTTGCCTTCGAGTTACGCAAGCTGCGCCAGGAAGCGGGCCTCACCTATCGGGCCATGGCCAAGCGTGCCGGTTATTCGGTCACCACGCTGTCGCAGGCGGCGGCAGGTGAGCGTCTGGCTTCACTGCCCGTCGCCCTCGCCTTCGTGGAAACATGCGGCGGAGACGTCTCCGAATGGGAGCGCCGCTGGCAGCAGGTCGCTCATGAAGTGGCCCGCGAGAGGGCGGACGATGACGGTGCCGCCGGGCCGTACCTTGGCCTGGCCCCCTACGACGCGCACGATTCCGGACGTTTCTTCGGACGGGATCGGCTCGTCGAGGAATTGCACGAGCTGCTTCGACGGCACCGTTTCGCGGCGGTGTTCGGCCCTTCGGGCAGTGGCAAGTCGTCCCTGTTGCGGGCCGGGCTCGTGCCTGCCGCACGCGGAGAGACGACGCCCACGGGCGAATCCCTCGGGCAGAGCCGGATACTCACACCAGGCGAGCACCCGATGCGGCACGCCGACCGGCTCCTCCCGGGCGAAGGCGACTCCGACACGCTGATCGTGGTCGACCAGTTCGAGGAGGTGTTCACGCTCTGCCAGGACCAGCGCGAGCGGGGGCAGTTCATCGACCTGCTGCTCAACGCACGGCAACCGCACAGCCGGATGAAAGTGGTCATAGCGGTGCGCGCCGACTTCTACGGGCGATGCGCCGAGCACCGCGAGCTCACTGGAGCCCTGCGCGAGGCCAACCTGCTGGTGGGCCCGATGAACCAGGAAGAGCTCAAAGAAGCGATCGCCCGGCCGGCCATGGCCGAGGGCCTGACCGTGGAGCGAGCGCTGACGACCGAGATCGTCACCGACGTCGCCGACGAGCCCGGGGCGCTTCCGTTGATGTCGCACGCGCTGCGGGAGGTCTGGCGCCGCCGTACGGGGAAGATGCTGACCTTGGACGCCTACGAGAGCGTGGGCAGAGTCCACGGGGCGATCAGCCATACCGCGGAGGAGCTCTATGCCGGCCTGTCGCCGGCCCAGGCGAGGATCGCCCGGCGAATACTGCTCAGGCTGATCAATCCAGGCGAGCAAGCCCAGGACACCCGCCGTCCCGCCGCCCGGGCGGAGCTGGACCCGTACGGGGAGGCGGACACCGCGCTGGTCATCGAACAGCTGGCCGGGGCCAGGCTCCTCACCCTGCACCAGGACACCGTGGACCTTGCGCACGAGGCCTTGATCGAGTCGTGGCCGCGACTGCGTGGCTGGGTGGACGAAGGACGCGATCGCCTGCGCACACATCGGCAGTTGACCGACGCGGCCAAAGCGTGGGAGGCGCATGGCCGGGATGCCGGGCTCCTCTACCGGGGCACTCGCCTGGCCGTCGTGGACAAGCTGTTCATCGAGCCGGGTGACCGCGACGACCTCACACCCCTGGAACGGAACTTCGTTGACGCAAGCGCGGCGCTGGCCCGGCGCACCTCCCAGAGGCGGGTCACCGTCTCGGCCGTCCTGGTGGTCTTGCTGGTCGCCTCCATGGTCGCGGCGGGAGTCGCCATCCGGCAGGCCGGCCTGGCCGACGATCGGCTGGAGGAGGCGACGGCCCGGCTGGCCGCCAGGCGCGCGGCCAGCCTGCGGTTGAGCGACCCGAAGCTGGCCCGCCGATTGAGCGCCGCGGCCTGGCGGATGGCCCAGGTCCCCGAGGCCAAGAGCGAGCTGATCGACTCGATGGCGCTCCCCTTGGTCGACGTCTTCACCGCCCCGTACAGCCCGACGGACTTGGTGCATGGGCTCAGCGTGGATGGCACCAGGCTGGCCGTCTACACACCCCGTACGGCGGTCGAGCCGGGCGCACTGCGCGTGCTTGACCTGGCCACGAAGAAGGAGATCGCCAACGCCAGATGGCCGTGGCAACAGGTCTCGGAAGTGGTGTGGAGTCCTGACGGCCGTATGCTGGCGGTGGACGACGGGAGCAACGCACAGCTGTGGACCGTCGGCGCCGACGGCCTGACGGACCTCGGCGTGGCATTCCCCCAACTCGACCCAACGGAGTTCAGCCCGGACGGGCGCTTTCTCATCGGGGCTCGCGATGGGATGAAGGAAGTCTGGAGCATCGCGGACCGGACGCGCGTGCTCGACGAGCCGGTCAGTGCCATCAGCCCGGACGGCCGGCTGGCCCTGGTCATCCCGGCGGAAGCCAGTGAATCGACGACCGCCCCGCCGTCCCCCGGCAGCAGGGCGAGCTCGGGGCGGCGAGTGGAGCTCTGGGATTTCGAGAAGCGCAAGCCGCTCCGGGCCCCCTGGCTACCGGAAACCGCCACGGAAGGCGTGTTCAGTCCAGACGGGAAGCACCTGGCCGTCTCGACCAACAACGGTGTCCGGCTGTGGGAAATCTCCTCGGGCAAGGAGGTCCTACGCCCGCTGCTTCCGCCTGCGGAACGTGTGGAGTTCAGCCCCGACGGCCGGTTTCTGGCCGGGATGCGGGGTGGCGGGTGGGCGATTCTTTGGCGGGTGGACGACGGCTCGCTGCTGATGAGCACCTCGCTTCTCTCCGGCGTTGTGGGAGCCGAGCCCCGTATCTCGCCGGATGCCCGGGTTCTCCGGGTGATCGGTCACTTCGGCACGGTGAACGTTCTGGACATCTCCCCCTACACCCGCTCTGAGGTGCTCGCTCCGGGAAGCGACAAGCGGCTGTTCAGCCCTGACGGCCGCTTCCTGGTGACGACGAATCGCCGAAAAGGCAGGCCGGAGGTACGCATTTGGGATGTCGCCGCGAGGAAAGCCGTGAGCGGCCCGCTACCCGTCGACGATCTCCCCGAAAACGACCCTGCGGAGACGGCGTACTCCCCGGTGTTCAGCCCCGATGGGCGCACGCTTGCGCTCACCCACCCCGCGTCGCCCGTGGTGACCTTGTGGGACGTCACGAACGGCCGCAACATCGGCACATTGCGCGTCCGAAGACAGGGAGCCGTCGGAGTCTTGTCCGTGGCCTTCTCCCCCGACGGCAGAACCGTCGCGGTCGCCCCCCTCAGCGCGATCCCGGATAACGAAGAGTCGCTCGACGGCCTGATTTTCGACGACCTGGAACTGTGGGAAGTGAGAGCCAGAAGATGGATCCGCACCGTCTCCGGTGCGGGATCAGGGGTTATGCTCTTCGAGCCGGACGGGCGCCGGTTGTTCGTGGACAAATCCAGCAAGGGGCGAATCCTGGTCGATACGGCCACAGGAGAGATACTCCAGCACTCATCCGACGCCCGCGCCCAGGGAGAGATTCTCTTCATCGAGAACATGGCCGCGATCGGCGACGGGGACGGGCGTTTGGCGTTCTGGGACAGGGGATTACGCAGGCTCCTGGCCCCGCCACAGGCCGCGCACTCGGCATCGATCAACGCTCTTGTCCCTTACCCGCAGGCCGAGCTGCTCGCCACCGTCGCCAGCGAAGGCGACTTCGGCATCCAGCTATGGGACTGGCGGGGATATCAGCGGATCGCCTCACCGATCAGCTTCAACACCCAGTCCGTACCGGCAGCCGTGGCATTCAACCGGACCGCTCTCCTCATCTCATCCACCGACGGGTCCTTACGTGAGATCACCGTCGATCCCGGCACTGCCGCCGCCATGATCTGTCACCGCGACGGCGGCCTGTCCCCTGCCGAGTGGCAACAACACATCCCAGAACTGGCCTATCAAAAGACCTGCCACTGACGATGCCCCGCGAGAAACCGCGGCCGTTTCTCCCGAGGGTTGCGGTCTGCGGGATGATTGATCTCGGTGATTCTGTTTGGTCCCGCACCTGCTTCTGGCTGAAATCCGTCGTCCAAGGCCGGGTGTCGGGTTGGGTCGGACCGGGGCGCTCACCTGACGTGGGCCACGATCACACTCATGACAAGTGGCAAGAACGCGCAGCCATGGGGTTATGCGCGAAAAGTGTCGCCGCAAGCCGCATGAACCGGGCCATGCTGGGCCTGGCGCTCAGCCGGCTCAGGTGTTGAGCCGAAGACCCGGCTCAGCCGGGCAGTTGACAGCTCCGCATGATGTGTTTCCGCACGCCCGACAGCTGCACGCGGGGCAGGTCGAGGAGTTCCACCACGTGAGGGACGCCGAACCGATCGACATGATCGCATATGACGGCGACTGACCAACGCCCAGGGATAAATCAGGATGTTCTGCGAAGCCTGTCTCGTGGCGCGCTCCCGCTCGTTACGGTCTGTCACGGCGCCAGGAGGAATAGGCAATGCGAGAGCTGTATGGCTTCGAACTTGAGCCCGAGGTCCGGGAGTGGCTCGATGACCTCAGCGACAGGGATTTCAAGCGAGTTGATGAAATTGCAGGCCTGCTGGCGGAGAGGGGCACAGAACTCGGCGGGCCGTGGTCGGACCACTTGGAGGGACCCGTGTGGGAACTACGGATCCGGCTTCGTGATGTTGCCGCTCGGTAACGTACTGGTGTACTACGAACAGGACGATCGTGTTACTCACAGTCTTCCGCAAGACCAGACAGCATGATCAAAGGCAGATCGATCGAGCGGTTCGAGCGCAGAAGATCTGCGAGCGTGATCATTGGGGTCCGGTGACCGAGACCTTCGAAAGGCAGGTGTGATGGCCGGCTACCACACCCGCTGGGAGCGTCCTCCCGCGCGAGATGACGATCCCGAACGGATCGCCATCCGCGAGGCGCTGGCCTTCGGCAAGGCCCTGTACGACCGGCGCGTGGCCCTCGGCCTGAGCGTGACCGAGGTCGCCGATCGAGCAGGCATGACCGAGGATGAGATCGAGTGCATCGAGGAAGGCGGCACCACTCCGACCATCGCGCTGCTGCGCCGCCTGGCAGCCGCCCTGGACGCGGATGTCCGCCTCACGCCCGGCCATGACCTCGGATCAGTGTGGTTCGAAGCGCACGCCGCATAACGATGTACGCCCCGCACATTCACCCGTGAGCGGCTGGGTTACGGCTACGCCGCCGCGGCAAGATAGCCAAGGGGGTGTGCCATGCGTGATCGCATCAAGGGCAAGACACTGATCGCCAGGGACGAGGGCGACGACGCCAGCGGGGTCGTCATCAAGCTTTACGGCGAGGAGACGAACGGGGCCGTCTCGATCATCGAGCAGCCGTTCGAGCCGGGGTTTCTCCTACCACCACACGTGCACCAGAACGATGTCTGGCTCTACGTGCTCGAGGGGGAAATGCACGCCCGGGTTGGCGACGAGGTCGTCAAGGCGACACCCGGTTGCTGGGTGCTGAAGCCGCGCCGGATCCCCCACACCATGTGGAACGCAGGACCCAAGCCGGCACGCATCATCGAGGTGTACACGCCGGGTGGATTCGAGCTCTTCTTCAAGGACTTCGGAGACCGGTTGAGCCAAGGGTCGATCGGGCTCGACGAGCTGAATCGCCTTGGCGAGCCGCACGGCATCCGTTTCTTCGACGACTGGATTCCCGACCTCAAAGCGGCCTACAACCTGCGCGTCATCGGCGAGTAGCTTCCTCCACGTCTTCGGCGAGAGCTGTGATCGAGGACCGCGCCCAGTACTCGTTCATGATGCTGTTCTCGGTTTCCGCCGAGTACGCCTCGGCGAAACCGTCGTAGTCGTTCACTCCGGATCTTCAGGCTGGGTTGCGGGCGAATCCCAGGCAGGATGCCCTGCGGCGATGTTCTCGGGCAGGTCGGTTACGCGTTCCATCGTCGCCGCCTAACGATCTTTGGTCGCGTTTCTGGACGTTTGTGTCAAGTTTCCCGATGCCCGAGGGAGTCAATCTGCTGGCCGGCACGGCGGCCGGCTGCGGGTCAGCCCGGCTGACGCCATGGCGGCGGCTCGGCGAGGGCGCGCAGCGCTTCACGGGCGTTGCGCCCGGCCCCGGCCGAGACCTCGGCGCCGTCCTGATCGCGGGCGATGGCCAGGACGAGCCCTTCCACGGGATCGCGGGAGAGCGCGATGGTGTGGCCGCCGACCAGCAGTGCGTCGGCTGCCGGATGGTCCGAGGGAGCGGCCCTGTCCAGCAGGACATGGGCCGCGACCAGACCGGCGACCGGGGTGCGGTGGCGGCCCAGAAGCACGGGCTCCCCGTATGGGTCGGCGACCTGGCGGATAAGATCGCCGAGCTTGGACCGCGCCGTCGACACCGGCACGAGGGGCAGGCCGCTCCACACCCCACCCACCTTCGACAACGGCACCAGCCCGGCCCACTGCCAGCGCTCGCGGGTGATCATGATGGTTCTGCCGTTCCTGGCCTCCTCCACGAGCGAGCCCCAGCGGGCGCGGGCGTCTTCGACGGAGAAGGGGACGCCGAGCAGCGCCACGAGCTGGTCGTACGACGGCCGTTCTGCGTTGATCATCCAAAGATCGTAAGGTGCCTTACGGAATTATCGCAAGCCGCCTTACGAATGTGGCGAAGCGACGGGACGGCGTGAGCTGAGTGCCGCCCGGTCAGTAGCTGAACGTCGTCGCTCCGTCGCCGATCCAACGCCACATGGGCACCGTGCCGCCGATCTCGGCGGACTTGATCAGCTGGGTCTCGTCGAGGCCCTTGGCGTTGAAGCAGATCGGGCAGACCAGGAACGTTCCACCCGCGTTCTGGTACCGCTGAACCAGATCGGGCAGCGGCGGGCAGCCGTTGCAGGCCACTCCGGTGGCGACGCCGTGCAACGCCAGCCGGACCGCCTCCTTGGTCAGGAACATCAGCGTCGGTCGGCCTTCCTCGGCCGCGCCGACCGCGACCAGGAACGCCACGGTGACCCGCTCGGGGTCCTCCAGGCCGGTGGTCAGGCTGATAACCGCTTTTCCGGACATATCACTCCTCCTCGGATGTGCTTTCCCTTCGCTGATGAGATTGCGTGACGCGCGACCATCCGCCCAGTACTTTTTTTGTAGTGGCGAGGGCTGGCCCCCGCCGGGAGGTGGAGCCATGAAACGCTACGGCCAGTACTGCCCGGTCGCCCGGGCCGCCGAGATCCTCGCCGAACGCTGGACGCTGCTCGTCATCCGCGAGCTGCTCTGGGGTGAGGACCGGTTCAACGCCATCGCCCGCGGCCTACCCCGGATATCGCCGTCGCTGCTTGCGGCGCGGCTACGCGAGCTGCAGCGGGCCGGTCTCGTGCAGCGCCACATCATCGACGGTGAGCCCCGCTACCGGCTCACCCAGGCCGGGCTGGAGTTGCAGCCACTGCTGGAGCAGATAGGCGCGTGGGGCGTGCGCTGGATGCACGAGCTGCGCCCGGACGAGTTCGACCCCGTGCTGCTGATGCTCGACATCAAACGGCAGTCGCAGCCGGCCTGCATGCCCGAGCGGGCGGCCACGGTGCAACTCCACTTCCGGGACGCGCCGACCGGGCAGCAGCGATGGTGGCTGGTGCTCTCCCGGTCCGGCGGCGCCGACGTGTGCGACACCGACCCGGGCTTCCCCATCAACGTGTGGTTGGAGACCGAGGTAGCGACCCTCACCCGCATCTGGATGGGCGACATGAGCTGGTCGGCGGCGCTCCGCGGTGCGGCACTGCGCCTGAGCGGTGACCCCGCCGCCTGCCGGGCGCTGCCGCAGTGGCTCGACGTCAGCCCGTTCGCTGCCGTCGAGCGGGCGGCGGTGTCATTACCCCGGTGAAACCGCCAGCTGCCAGGCCCTGGCCGTCCGGCGGATGGCTGCCGCGACCGTCATCGCGAGCAGGCCGGTGAGGCAGAGCCTGGACCTACTCGGCTTGTAGGCCGGCAGGGAGCGAAGCGCTACGGCCAGTACTGCCGGTCACCCGGGCCGCCAAGATCCTCGCCGAACGCTGGACGCTGCTCGTCATCCGCGAGCTGCTCTGGGGTGAGGACCGGTTCAACGCCATCGCCCGCGGCCTACCCCGGATATCGCCGTCGCTGCTCGCGGCGCGGCTACGCGAGCTGCAGCTCAAACGGCAGTCGCAGCCGGCCCGCGTGCCCGAGCAAGCGGCCACGATGCAACTCCACTTCCTCGACGCGCCGACCGGCAGCAGCGATGGTGGCTGGTGCTCTCCCGGTCCCGGTAGCGCTTTCACTTTCAGCTTCATCCGGCAGACAGAGCGGGTTCCGTGGCCCTATCGGGCTCTGCGGTGGCCGTCCGGCGGAACCGGCGGATGGCTGCCGCGACCGTCATCGCGAGCAGGCCGGTGAGGCACAGCCAGGCGACGGCGTCGCCCACCCACTGGCTGTACGGGGTGGGCCGTCCGTGGATGGGCACCGTGACCGTCATCGTGTGGTCGGTCGTGCGGGCATCGCCGGTGAACCAGCTCGCCTCGTACCCGATCATCCGGCCCTGGTGGTCCACGGCCATGGAGGTCCCGCGCCGAGCGGGCCGGACGACGCTCATCCCGTTCTCCACGCCGCGCAGCACGGCCTGCTGTGCGAGCGCGTCGGTGACCTGTGCCCAGTCGCTGGAGGGCAGGAGCAGGATGTCGGCCCCGGCCTGCCCGGCCTGCCGGATCAGCGGCATGAAGTTGGCGTCGAAGCAGATGGCGGTCGCCAGCCGGCCGTACGGGGTGTCTATGGTGGGCACCACCCCGGGGCCGGGAACATTGCCGTCGCTGAGGGGCGTGGACGTCTTGAGGTAGTTCCAGACGACCGCGCCAGCGGGGTCGATCATGATCGCGCGGATCTCGACGTTGGGGCTCCGCTCTCTGGGCAGCCGGTAGACCACGCCGATCTGGAGGTAGATCCGTTCCGCTCGGGCGACCGCCTGCGCTTGTGCGACCACCGCTGCGCCGTCCTCGACGAAGTCGAAGACCGCGGCCTCGGACCACGTGACGATCCTGGCTCCCGATCGGGCGGCCGTCACCGTGCGGTCGAGCAGGTCGTCGAGCGCCGGGGCGTAGTAGCGTCGTCGCAGCTCCGCTCGTTCCGCCGCGCTACGTGGACCAGCCTTGATGCGGGCGGCCGCAGCCGCGTCGTCGGCTGCCCGGTTCGGCGCCAGTGCGGCCACCCGGACGGTCGACCCGGTGGGCGGGTCGAACGCCAGCCGCGCCCCGCCCAGCAGCAGCACGGCGGCCAGGCTGCAGACCCAGATGACAGCGCTCCGGCCGGCGGCTCGCAGGGCGAAGCCGCGTTCCCACAGCTCGTTGCACACTGGTGCGGTCCAGGCCATCAGGAACGCGAGCCCCCACAGGCCGGTCACCGACACCGACTGCAGCAGCGGCAGGTTTCCCACCTGGGTGCCCGCCTGATGCCCCATCGTGCCCATATCGCCGGTGCTGAACAGAAATCCCACCGCGACGTCGGCCGCCGGGAAGACTAGGGTACGGGGCAGCCCGCTCAGCCGGCGGCCGAGCAGCCCGTCCAGCGCGTACGGCACGACGCCGAGCACGCCGGCGCCGGCCGCGAGTATCGCGATCCGGTCACCCGGAAAGGCGCCCCGGAAGCTGATGGCGGCACCGACGGCCACCGCGACGGCCAGGGCCGGCAGCGCCCATCGGGCCCGGGTGGTCCGGGTGAAACGCAGCAGCAGCACCGGCGCCACCCACGCGGCCAGCGGAATGGTGGTCTGCAGAAAGGTGAACGGTAGCAGGGCCGTACCGGCCAGCAGCCAGAGCCACGATCTCATGGGTTCCTCCGCTCCGCGTCTGACGGGATGGCCTTGACGAGCAGCAGCTCGCCGTCCACGTCCCACAGCAGATCGAGTACGGCCCGCAGCGCGGCCTGGTCGACGGCCAGGCTCGGGATCACCGTGCGGTCGCCGTCCGACTGGACGACCACCGCACTGAACCGGCGGCGTAGTTCGTCGTTGAGACCGCTCGGGAGAACCCCGCGGACCTCCACCCTGTAGTTCGTCGTCATGTCGCGCCCTTTCGTCGTCTGGCGCGAAGCATCGCGGGCAACGGGGGGAGAGCACACCACCCAGGGGGTGGACCACCCAGGGTGGAGCGCGGAGCCGCGTCAGATCAGCCCGAGGTCGCGCCCGCGTTGGACGGCTTCGGCGCGGGAGGTGACGTCGAGTTTGCGATACAGGCTCTTGCTGTAGCCCTTCACCGTGTTCATCGACAGGTAGAGCTCCGCGCCGATCTCCCGCTGGCTCAGCGGACCGCACAGAGCACGCAGGATGGAGTGCTCCCGCTCGGTGAGCGGTTCCGCCGGCCGGCCGGCCCGGCTGGTCATGGCCATGGTGCTCCGCCCGACACGCAGGCGCGTCTCTGTGAGGGCGGCGGCCACCGCGGGGAACACCGGCCCGCTCCGCGTCACTTCGTCAGCCTCGGACAGAGCGGCCGAGGCCGCCCGGCGGTCCCCGCAGGCCAGTTCCAGCTCCGCCAGAGTGACCAGGGCCCGTACGACCTGGGTGGGATGACCGGTGATCTGGGCCAGGTCCACGGCGTGGCGCAGCAGATCCCGCGCCCGGATCAGCTGGCCGTCGCGATGGGCGACGACGCCCTCGGCCAGCCGCAGGAAGACCACCGCCGGCGCAGCGGCCTCCCCGAGCTCGGCCTCGATCGCCGCGACCTCGGGCAGCACGCCTCGCAACAGCACGCGTACGTGCTCGATATCGCTTCGGTTCGACAGGGCGATGGCGAGCAGGCCGGTCGCCTGGAGCCGGATGAACGCGGGCAGACCGGCCGCCGCGGCCCGTTCCACCGCCTGGGCCAGCACTCGCGCTGCGTCATCGTGGTGACCCGTGCCGGACAGTACGCTTCCGAGAGCGATCCGAGAGATCACCCATCCGGGAATCCCCGGGTCCACCTCCAGTTCGACGGAACGGCGGGCCATGGCGAGCAGTTCTACCGGAGTCCAGCCGTCCTGGGCGTACACGGCTCGCAGCGTCATCGCCGCCGCGTGCCCCGACCGCCATCCGGCTGGCGGGGCGGTGCCGGCGGTCATGGCGGCCTCGGCGGTGTCGAGCAGCGGCGCCACGCGGTGGAGGCAGCCGGTCAAGCCCGCGGCCGACGCGAGCGAGATGCCCAGCCTCGGATTGGCCCGTACGGCCTGTGCGTCGAGGCTGTCACCGAGCAGCAGGTAGGCGCCGATCGCACCGCGGGCAAGGAAGTCGTCGTCGGCGGCGGCCAGCAGCTCCGCCGCACCGTGCTGGTCACCGGCCGCGATCAGGTACCGGATCGCCTGCTCCTGGTCTCCGGCGTTGGCGTGCCACCCGGCGGCCCGGCTCAGGAGCTGCGGCGCAGCCTCGGGAGCCACTGTGGCCAGCTCGCGCCGGAGAGCTTCGCGGAACAGCCGGTGATAGCGGTACCAGAATCGCTGGGAGTCCAGCGCGACGAGGAACAGATCGGCCCGTTCCAACTCGGCCAGCGCCAGTTGCGAGTCGGCACGTTCCAGGACGGTGTCACACAGCGGGCCGCACAGCTGATCGAGCACGGATGTGCGGAGCAGGAAGTCGCGCTGCCCGGCGCGCAGGCCGTCGAGCACCTCGCTGGTGAGATAGTCGACGACGTGCCGCTCGTCGCCGCCGAGCGTGTCCACACTGGCCGGAGGGCTCGGTGCGGCCCGGATCGCCAGCGCCATCAGCTTGATCCCGGCCGCCCAGCCTTCGGTCCGGTGGACCAGGGCGGCGACCCCATCGATGCCGAGGGCGTCGCCTGCCACCCCGCTGACCAGGCCGGTCGCCTCATCGCCGGTGAAACGCAGCCCTGCCGCGCGGATCTCGGCCAGCTCTCCGCCGGCTCTGAGCCGGGCCAGCGGCAGCGCCGGGTCCAGCCGGGAGGCGACGATCAGGCGAAGGGAGGGCGGCAGGTAGCTGAGAAAGAACTCGACGGCCTCGTGGATCCGCCTGTCCCGGAGCACGTGGTAGTCGTCGAGCACGAGGGCGTGCCGCCCGGTCATCGCTTCGAGGTCGTTGAGGAGGGTGGGCACGGCCACCTCGAGCGGGTCGACCTCGGTCACCCGTAAGGCCTTCAGCGCCGCGCCGCCCAGCGCCGGGCTCACCGTCCGCAGGGCTGAAATCAGGTAGGTCCAGAACCGGTACGGCTCATCGTCGGAGTCGTCCAGGGTAAGCCACGCGACGGTGGTGCCGCCTGCGGGGGCGATTCGCCGGGCCCAGTCGGCGAGCAGGGTGGTCTTCCCCCATCCCGCGGGCGCGACCACGACGGCCAGGCGCTGGGAGTGGTCGTCGAGCAGTGTGGTCAGCCTGCCCCTGCCGACGGTGCCCGGCCGGACTGGCGGGACCAGCAGTTTGCCGTTGATGAGCGGGTGCGGGAGCCCTGGCGCGGCAGGCGGCCGCTCGCCCTGCAGAGCCATCCGGCCTCCGCTCGCCCAGAACAGGTGATGTCGCCCAGTGTGCCACCCGATCGCAGCCTCTGCCTGCGGAGCCTCAGGCGTCGCGCATCCACGCCTGCCGACAATGCCGTCCAGTCAGGTCATTGGCCTTGCAGAACTTCCCTGGCGTGCGCGAGCTTCGACCAACCGGGGAGGCACACCGAGTGCGGCACGCAGCTCCTCGGGTACACATACGTCTCCGAGGACGGCGAGGCGGAGCCGTCTCCCTCGCCGACCTGCGACGACCTCATCGACCCTTGCTACACGCCGACGAGCAAGCCTTCGGCTACGGCGACATCGGTTCCCGTGGGTGGCACCGAGCCGGCGGACACCACGCCGCCGAGCCTGACTGACCTGCGCGCGACCCTAGTCGTCGCGGCCTGCGCCGAGGGGACGGCGGTGGACTCCTCGTCGTGCTGAGCCAGCCGACCTGGCCGCGGCCTTCTACGACGACCGAGCCGCCACATGTCTGATCGAGTTGCCGATCGCCGCGGAGGCCGGCTTCGGCACGGGCGCCTCACTCCGCCAGCACCTGACCGCCGCCCTGGGCCTGTCCCCCACGATGTACCGCCAGACCTTCCGGCTCACCGAGCCCGCCGCCTGACGTTCACCCCCGCGGCGTGGCGGCGCAATAGGGAGGCTCGTTTCAGGCACCGCGGCCGACCTGCTCATGGGTCAGCGGGCGAGGACGCCGCGGATCATCTGTTCGGCGAGTTGATCGCGGAATGCCGGATCGGTGGGGTCGGTTTCTGCCGTCGAGCGGCCGAGAACGGCCAGGAGGATGCCGCCGAGGAGGGCGTTGGCCGCATCGGCGGTGTCGTCGACGGTGAAGGCACCGCTCGTTCGTCCTTCGGCAAGCAGGTCGCGGAGCGGGCCGGCGATCCAGGTGTCGTTTGCCGCGAGAGCCTCGCTCATGCGTCCGCTGGCCCCGAGGGCACTGAGCAGGCCCGCGCACGTTCCAGGGTGGTGGCCGAGGTACTCGGCCAGGGCGCCGACCATCGCGCGCAGTCGCTGCTCGGGCGGGTCGCCGGCCTTCATCGCGGCCCGCACCGCCTGCGCTCCGTGTTTGGCATGCGCGGTGAGCAGGAACGCCAATAGATCCTCGCGGCCGGAGAAGTAGTAGTACAGCGTCGCCCGCGACGCGTCCACGAGTTGCGCGACGTCCTCCAGGCGGGGCGGCGGATCGGTGCGCAGTATGTGCTCGCTGACCTTGAGCAGGCGCAGAGCCAGATCTGGTGGCGGGGTTTTCACGGCGAGCAAGCCTATCGGTCTTGTGTTGATACTTCGATTTAGATTAAAGTCTAGACCATGGTTGAAATCTCATTATATGGACCGTGGGCCGTCATCACCGGCGCCTCCTCCGGCATCGGCAAAGCCTTCGCCGAACACCTCGCCGCGGCCGGTCTGAATCTGGTCCTGGCCGCCCGCTCCACAGACAAGCTCCACGCCCTAGGCGACGAACTGTCGCGCCGCCACGGCATCGCGCACCGCGTCGTCACCGTCGATCTCAGCCGTCCAGGAGCCGCGGGGGCCCTCACGGAGGCGACCGGCGAGCTCGACGTGGGCCTGCTGGTGTCCAACGCCGGCGGCGGCCGCCCGGGCCAATTGCTCGATCAACAACTGCAGGACCTGCACAGCCGCCTCACCCTCAACGCCGTCACCCACCTGGACCTGGTCCACGCCTTCGGACCACGGCTGGTCGCGCGTGGCCGTGGCAAGCACCAGGCCGGCATCGTGCTCGTCTCCGCGCACGGCGCCCTGCAGGGGCTGCCGAACATGGCACACGAGAGCGCGGCCAAGGCGTACGTGCTCAACCTGGGCGAGGCCCTGCACCACGAACTGGCGCCCGCCGGCGTGAACGTCACGGTGATGCTGCCCGGCAACGTCGACACCCCGATCATCGACGCCTTCGGCTTGGACCGCTCGGCCCTGCCGATCCGCCCGCAGCCGGCCGACAGGGCCGTGGCCGAGTTCATGCGAGCGTTCCTGAAGGGCCGGGCCCTGCACATCCCCGGCAGGCTGATGCGGCTGATGACCCGCGTCATGCCTCGCGGCCTAGCTGTACGGGTGAACGGCCGCATGCTCGCCCAGGCCGCCCGTAACCTCGCCGAGCGCCCCCCGGCCACCGCCAAGACGTCATGAGGACCGGGGCCCGACTGCCGCCCGGGCTGGCCGGGGCCACCCGCTTTCCGTACCGGCTGCTCACCTGGGGGATCCCGATGGGACCACTGACCCTCCTGCGCACGCGCGGCAGACGCAGCGGGCTGCTTCGTACCGTTCCGGTCGCCATGCTGCGCCATCAGGGTGGCCGGTGGCTGGTCTCGCCCTTCGGCGAGACCGACTGGGTCCGCAGCGTGCGGGCAGATCCCCGTGCCGAACTCGGCCGTGGACGCCTCTTTCACCGGGTCCGGCTCACCGAGATCAACGACGACCGCAACCCCGAGATCCTGCACGCCTATCGCCGTACGTTCGGCCTGGTGCCCTTCGTACGCGACGCCTTCGCTGCCGCCCCTGACGAAGGGCCCCTCGCCTTCGCCAGGCAGGCGCACCGCCACCCGGTCTTCATCATCCAGCGCATCGACTGAGCCACGCCTACAGCGGGTGTGGCATGCGATCACCCACCCGAATACCCATCAAGACGGCTCACCCTGTCGCGCCTTCACCTAGATGGCGCTCCCCAGAACTCCGCGCGCGTGTGTGAGGCTCTGCCCGAAATCGGCGAATCGCCCGGCGTGCATTCCGCCACTCAGCTTGGAAAGGGATCAGATGAACACGACCCATCAGACCTATGCCGACAGACGCGCCGCCTACATCGCCGAACACGCGCCCAAGATTCCGGCGGACGTGCTCGCCGCCCTCACCGCCGAGCAGGTGGACTTGGACGCGGCCGGCGTGCCCGGCGGGGTGCTCGGCCCGGGATCGGCCATGCCCGACGGCGATCTGCTGGATTCCCACAGCAAGGCGACCACGCTGGAACAGACGCGCGCCGGCCGGGCCGCGGTCGTTGTCTTCTACCGCGGCGACTGGTGCCCGTACTGCAACCTGGTGCTACGCACCTACCAGCAGCAGCTCGTCCCGGCCCTGTCCGCTCTCGGCATCCCCCTGATCGCGATCAGCCCTCAGCGGCCCGACCGATCGCCGTCGATGCGAAAGGTCAATGACCTGACCTTCACGGTGCTGTCCGACCCGGGCAACCAGTTGGCACGCCACCTCGGGATCCTCACCGCCCCCAGCCGCGACGTCCACACCGCGTATCTGGCCATGAGAGTCGACGTGGCCGCGGGAAACGCCGACGCCACCACCTGCCTGCCCATGCCCACCGTCGTCCTGGTCGACGCCGACGGCGTCATCGCGTACATCGACGTTCACCCCAATTACAGCAACCGCACCGAACCCGCCGCCATCCTCGACGCCGTCGCCCAAACCCTCGACCAGCCCGCCCGCGTCACCGGCTTGTAAGACCCGGGCTGGGCGACTCGTTCACGGGTGGTGGCCCACTGATCGCCTCCGGGTTTTCCCGGAGTACGGGCTCCTGGACGGCCTGGTTGCCGCACCCGGCGGGCAGGGGCGATCATTCGGTCATGACCACCGAGGCCCGGCGGGCCGACGTACTACGCGTGGCCGGCTGGATCCTCGGAGTGCTGGGCGCGTTGCTCGGAATCGCCGCCCTGTTGCTGGCCCTGCCCAATGGCCTCGACGGCGTGGTGTCGGCGGTGGGCGTGGCGGGCGGCTCCTGCGTCAGCGTGTTGTGCGCGATCATCATTGATCACAAACCCGCCAATCGGGCCGCCTGGGTGTTGCTGGCAGGCGGATGGCTGCTGGCAAGGTGGACGATGACGGCGCAGGCGGCGCCTGCGTGGTCTCCGGTGGCGGGTTGCAGGGACTCAGCGACCGGGTGGCGGCCGTTGGCGGCCGGTTCAACCTGACCAGCCCACCCGGGGCAGGCACCCGACTGACGGTGGCGCTGCCATGCGTGTCGTGATCGCGGACGATAGCGTCCTGCTGCGCGAAGGCATCGCCGGCCTGCTCGCCAATGCCGGCTTCGAGGTCGTGGCCAGCGTGGGCACCGCCGACGCGCTCGTGGAAGCAGTCAGCGTCCATGAACCCGACGTCGCCGTCATCGACATCAGAATGCCGCCCACTCATACCGACGAAGGGCTGCGCGCGGCGGCGCAACTGCGTGACAAGCAGCCGGGCCTGGCGATCCTACTGCTGTCACAATGGGTCCACGCCGGACGCGCGCTCGACCTGTTCCGCAACGGCGCGGGGCTCGGCTATCTGCTGAAAGACCGCGTCATCGACGTCGACGACTTCCTGGAAGCGCTGCGCCGCATCGCCAAGGGCGGCACTGTGCTCGACCCTGACGTCGTCGCAGCCCTGGTCGGCGCCATTCCTGGGCACAACGCGCTGAGCCGCCTCACCGACCGGGAGAGGCAGGTGCTCGCGCTCATGGCCGAGGGCCGCTCCAACAGCGCCATCGCCGAACGCCTCTACCTCGGCCGCAAAACCGTCGAAACGCACGTCAACGCCATCTTCACCAAACTCGACCTCGACCCGACCAGCGACGACAACCGCCGTGTCCTGGCCGTTCTGACCTGGCTGCGCGCCCAGCAGTGAACATCGCGAGCCGAAGCCCGCGACGGGAACCCCTCGCGGCCTCGCCATCCCGGTCTGGGCTCCTTGGTCATGACCGAATGATCGTGGCCCGCCACGCACCATGGCTGGCCGGCACCGGACTGGCCTGTTCCTTCCTCGGCCTGACCGCGATGCTCGTCAACGGCATGGTGGACCTGCCGCTGATCATGATGGCCGGCATCGACGACAGGACAGGTTTCGCCGATCTAGCCACCAAGCTCGACATGCAATTGCCGATCGTGTCCTACCTGTTCCCGCTCTACCTCCTCGGCACGATCATGCTCGCCGCCGCCCTCTGGCGGACCAAGACGGTGCCTCGATGGTCGGCCGTCTGCATCGGCGCTGGAGGCCTGTTCCCCATCGCCATCATCACCGGGATCGGAGCAACCACGCTGGTCATCGCCGCCATCCGCATCGCAGGAGCCATTCCTCTGGTCAAAACGCTGTTGAACAAGTCAGCTGCCGACCGCTAGGCCACGGCCCCCGGCTTTTCCGCTCTCTTGCGTCCACCGCCTCCATACCGTGATGCCGACCACGAAGCCGCTGGGATCGCCGCGTCAGGCAGCGATCCCCGTGCGCTCCCAGCACACCCCGCCGGGCCGCCTACCTGAGGCGTCAGCGTTCTTTGATCACGCCACAGGCGATGCGGCCGCCCGAGTCCCCGGTCTTGAGGGTCTCGTCGTCGGGGCCTGCCTTGCCATCCGTCCGGCGGTAGCGGTCGGGGATGTTGGCCTGGTTGTCCCGTCCGGCGTGGATGATGATGGCGCTGCCGTCGCCATCGAAGAGCTGCTTGACTCGGAATCGATCGGTGGCAGTGGTTGCGTTGCCTGTGCCCTCCGGGCTCACCAGAAGGGCGGGCAGGTCACCGGAGTGGTCAGGGTGGGTGCCGGAGCCGAGATTGAAGTGACCGCCCGCGCTGAAGAACGGGCTGCCGGTGGATGGGTCGGTCGATCTGGGATCGCAGACACCCTTGGTGTGAACGTGAAAGCCGTGATATCCGGCGGGGAGGCCGCTGACGGCAACGGTGATTTTGGACGTGGTGGAATCCCCCTGCTCCATGCGGAGTGAGCCGACGCTCTTGCCATCGGCATTCTTGATGGCAGCTTTGGCCGCCGGTTGCCCTAGCATCACCTCTTCTGTCCCGGCGACCGCAAGACCTGCCGTTCCCGCCCCCAGCATGACGGCTAGAGCCAGATGAATCTTTCCAGGCATGACGCCCCCGTACCTGGTTGCCCTGCTCTGTGTTCTAGCGAACCCCTCCCGCTACCCATTTTTCGTGACAGGCACACTCCCAGGCGTTATCGGGCAACTCCCACGACGCACCATGACCGATCATCTGACCGCAATCCAACGCGCCAGTTGCAGCGACACGAACGCGAAGGTTCCGTCGCCGCAACCGTATTGGTGACTCACACCAGTCGCGGAGATGCGAGCCGGCAATGTTGTGCACCTTGGTCATGTTGCTGCGCGCCCGCCGCGAACCAGCGCTTGGCCGGCACCCGGTGTGGCCACGCCTTCATGCGCGTTCACACGTTGATGCGCGGCAGGACGGTGCTACCCGACTTTCGGCAGAGGCACTGGTTGACGATCGACAGATGATCCACCCGCCTCACCCTTGGCACGCTCACTCCCATGAACATGCACTTTCCCGGACGGTGGATCGGCGGCGTGACGCTCATCTTGGGGCCGGTGATCATGTGCGCCGGATACCTGCTGCGGTACCTGAGCACGGCCACTGCCCTCACCCCTGCGCAGCAGGCGTGGGCCGAGGCGCAGCCGTTCGCCGCCTACGGCCAGCTCCTCGCCTACGCTTCAGAACCCGCCCTGCTCACCCTTTCCTACGCGGTCTTCGCACTGGGGGCGGTGCTGCTCTTCCCCGCTTTCGTCGCTCTGGCCCAGCGGGTCGGTGGCGGCCTCGCCTTCTGGGGCGCCACGCTGCTGGTCGCCGGGCTTTTCTCCCGCCTGTACTCGGCCGGCGCCGACCAGACCGCCTTCCAACTCACCGAGGTCATCGGGCTGGACCAGGCGACGAATGCGACCATGAAGGAGTACGTCGACATTTCCTACGGACCGTGGCGGGTACCGGTCTGGGCCTCGGTCGGCCAGTACGCGGGCTCGCTCCTGCTGGCTGTCGCCGCCCTGCGCTCGGGCGTGTTCGGCACCGCACGTGCCGTGATGCTGCTGCTGGCGGGAGGCACCTGGATGGGCGTGCTGAAGGGCGCCTCGATCCCCGACGTGCTGGTCACCGGCTTGCTCTGCGTGGCCCTGGTCCCGCTGGGCGCACAGGTGCTGCGTGCGCGGCTGCCGGCCTCGACCGGGCGGCCGAAGGTGCTGAGCTGGTGAGCGCCTCACTGATGAAGGGCGTCTCCACCGTCGGCAAGCTGGTCGAATGACCTTCTGGCAACGCTGAAGGCGGGAACCGAACCCGGTTCCCGCCTTCTTCGCTTTCAGCGTGCGGTGCTGAACAGGAACGCGCAATCCTGCACAGCCTCCACGCGGTGGCGGCGTTCGGGCATGACCAGCAGATCGCCGGGCAGTCCGTCCCACGAGTCAGGCCCGGCGACCAGCCGCACCCGCCCGTGTAGCACGTGCACCGTGACCTCGCCAGGATGCTCGTGTTCGTGCATGTGCTCGCCCTGCCGCAACGCCATCACGGTCTGCCGCAACGAACGATCGTGTCCACCGTGGACAGTGGTGGCACTGCGACCACTGTCCGCCTCACGGGCAAGCGTGAGCAGGTTGCGAACGAGCGGCGTCAACGAAAACTTGGTCACGACTGTGGCGCCCGGCGGTCTCGCCGAGCCTCCAGCTCCTCCGGGCTGACCGGGATCAACATCGGCTGCCCAGGCGCGCAGAACATCGTCACCACGAACGCCGACTCCTCGACGGCGAGGTGGTTGCCGTCCTGGTAGTGGATCACGTCCCCACCGGGCTCCCAGAACGCCTCACCAGGCCGGAGAACCCGCATGGGTTCGCCTTCGAGCTCGAAGTTGACGGCGCCCTTGATCACGTACCCGTACGCGGGCCCGGAGTGCCGGTGAGGCGGCGCACCAGGGCTGTTCGGCGGCAGCGTGACCAGGAGCGTCATCGCCTCGGCTCCCTCCGGCGCAGGCGGCGCCCCCGGCACGGTGGCGACCACGTCGATCTTCGGCGGCGGCCCGCTCTTGTCGGGGTTCTCGAGGTGGTGAGCGTGAGCGTGATCAGTACTCATCAGGTTTCCTTCCGGGAAAGCGGCCGACTCGATCCGGCCGTACACCAGCTCAGACAAGACAGCATCCCGATGTGTGACAACACCCTGAACAGCGCGCCTGCCGAAAACCTACGGCATCAGAGGGCCAACGCGGCCATGAAGGCCATGCTGGCCGCCATTCCGGCCGAGCACACATCCTGGCTGAGCACCCTTCGATCCGCGTTCCGCTCGGGCAGAACGCGGATGAGCCGGGCGCAGGTCCACGCCAGCCCGATGACCAGGGCCACCGTGGCCAGCGAACCACCTCCATGCGGGTGCCCGGACGAAGCGCCGACGAGAGGGGGCCCGCTGAACGCCGTCAGCACCAAGAGCATGGACATGACCACGAAGTCCTGGATGTGATGACCGATCTCCGCGCGGCGGGAGGAGGAGCCGCAGAGCCAGCCGGCGGTCAGCAGCACGAGCACTGCGATGGAGAGGAACAGGCCACCCAGATGCCCGGCCGCCATGCCGAGCGCCATGACGACGTGCGGCCACCTCCTGGTGGGACGTGCGGAGGGCAGCAGGGCCGGGGCGAGGGCCAGGACGCAGCCGACCGATACTCCCGCCGTGTGGAGGAAGGCCTGCATCAGGCGATCTCAACCTTCACCCTGGCGTGCGCGGCGTCCTTGGTGTCGAGGCACAAGCGGGCATCCATGATGCACTCCTTGCCGATGTTGGTGGTTACACCCTCTGACAGGACAGCTCGGCAAGCTGTGACAGGTAGGAAGGGATATGCGTGGCCTTAACGACCGGTTTGTTCACGGGCACTTACTGATGATTAACAGCCCAGCCGGGATTTCCGCCGAACGGCATAGCCGGGCGTGCTTGGACCTTCATTCGGAGGGTGTTGCGGCTCCTGTCCGGAAGAAGCGGACGGTGTCGTCATCGGCGGGAAAGTATGCCTCGACGGCGATCTCTTCCAGCGTGACGTCGAAGGCGGCGCCGGGTCGGCTTCGGCGCCGTAGGACAGCAGTTCCTCATAGAGCACGCTCAGCTCCGGATCACCGGACTGCGCCACCTGGCGGGCGAGCCGGGGCAGCAGGTAAGCGCGGACCTGCCCGTGATTGCGCAGCCGGGGCGCGAAGCCGCCCGGGTGCAGGCCCAGCCGCATCATGTTGACCGGCGGTGCCCCCGCAGGATCTGCTCCAGGACATTCCGCGCCGACGCCAGGTGCGGATCTTCCAGTGGCCGCACCCGGACGACGGGCGCGTGGCCGGCCGCGACGAGCAGGCGGTTGCGTTCCCGCAGCGGGACGCCCGCCACTCGCGCAGCAGCTCGCCGACCGGCCGGTCCTGCATCATGCGGCGATTCTCGCCCCGCCTCGTCGATCATCGCGATTACATGCCATGTAATCGACACCGGCGGGTGGCCGCTGGGACGGTGAGCCAATGAGCGAAAGCAGCAAAGCCGCACGTAACAAGCAACTCGCCCTCCACGGCTTCACCCAGTTCGCGGCAGGGAACATCGACGTGCTCCGTACCCTCCTGCACGAGGACTTCATCGAGCACAGCTCGGGAACCCCTCCGGGCGGGAGGCGTTCATCGCGTTCATCGCCGAGGCTCCGGTGGCCCGCGCCCGGCTCGACCTCAAACGGGTCATCGCGGACGACGATCATGTGGTGATGCACCATCACATGGCTAGGGACGACGACCCGCGCGGTGTCGCCGTCGTCGACATCTGGCGGCTGATCGATCGGAGCCCGCATCCTGAAAAGATTCCGGCCGGCATGTAGAGAACGGGCGGACGGCTCCGACCTCCCCGTGAAGGCGGCGCCAGACGGGCGCCGGAAACACAGGAGGCAGTGAGATGAGCAAGGTCACTTGTGACATGGCGATGTCCCTCGACGGCTTCGTGGCAGGACCGAACCAGAGCCTGGACAAGCCGTTCGGCGACGGCGTGGGCGACCGCCTGCACCAATGGATGTTCGACGAGCCCGAGCAGCACGCCGCGGTGATCGAGGCCATCACCGCGGCCGGCGCCTTCATCATGGGCCGCAACATGTTCAGCCCCGGCCGCGGCGCCTGGGACCTGGACTGGAACGGCTGGTGGGGCGACGAGCCGCCGTACCACGCGCCGGTCTTCGTCCTCACCCACCACCCGCGCGAGCCGCTGACGATGAAGGGCGGCACGACGTTCGCCTTCGTCACCGACGGGATCGAGGCGGCGATGGCCCAGGCGCGCGAGGCCGCCGGCGACCGCGACGTCGCTATCGCCGGCGGCGCCGAGACGGTGAATCAGTACCTGGCGGCAGGGCTCATCGACGAGCTGCGCCTGCATGTCGCGCCCGTGATCCTCGGCAGAGGCGAGCGGCTGCTCGCGAACGTCGGGGACATCACCCTCGAACCCCTCGGCGACCCCTCAGGCACCAGCCTCGTCACGCACCTGACGTACCGGGTGATCCGATAGAAGGTGGGCGACCATCCCCCTCGGGGCGGTGCCTCACTCATCGCCCAGCAGGTCGTACAGGTCCAGGCCGCTCGGCTCGGGAAGCAGGGCAGGTGATGGGCACGTGAGAGGTTGTTCAGTCCAGATGCATTTGCCGGTAGCGGTGTAGCGGGTGCCCCAGCGATGGGCGATCGCGGCAACCAGCTGGAGTCCGCGTCCGCCCTCGTCGGTCTCGGCGGCGCGGCGGATGCGGGGCGTGGTGAGGCTGCCGTCGGAGACCTCGCAGGTGAGCACGTTGCTACGGAGCAGACGCAGGTGGATGGGACCCTTGGCGTGGCGGATGACATTGCCGACCAGCTCGCTGGCCAGCAGTTCCGTGGTCATCGATAGGTCATCCAGCTCCCAGGTGCTGAGCTGGGTCCGGACGTGTTCCCGGGCCTCGCCCGCGGCTTTGGGGTGCTCGGGCAGCGGCCAGGACGCCATGTCGTCCCCCGGCAGCGCGTGGGTGCGGACGACCAGCAGCGCGGCGTCGTCGGCCGTCCCCTGCCTGACAGGCAGCAGGGCAGTGAGGAGATTGTCGCACAGGGATTCGAGGCACTCGAGGCAGTGGAGCCCCGTCGCGTCGGGCGCGGCGACATGATCCTCGTGCCCGGGCAGAGCTCCGCAGATCGTGCCGTGGAGCTTCCTGGCCAGACGGGCCATGCCCTGGTCGATGTCGAGGGCGGAGGATTCGACCAGGCCGTCGGTGTACAGCACCAGCAGACTGCCTTCGGGCAGTTCCATTTCCACGGTCTCGAAGGGCGGGGTGGCGGCGCCGAGGGGTGAGTTCGGATCGGCGTCGGGAAAATGCACCTTGCCGTCCGGGTGGACGACGGCGGGCGGGGGATGGCCGGCGCGGGCGAGGGTGCAGAGGCGGGTGGTGGGGTCGTAGACCAGGTACAGGCAGGTGGCGTAGAAGTCGTCGCCGAGGTCGCTGACCAGGCCGTTGAGGTGGGAGAGCAGCTCGTCGGGAGACAGTTCCAGGTCGGCGAGGGTACGGACGGCGGTGCGCAGGCGGCCCATGGTGACCGCCTCCGACACGCCGTGCCCCATGACGTCGCCGATGACGATGGCGACCCGGTCCGCCGACAGCGAGATGACGTCGTACCAGTCGCCGCCCACCTCCATCTCCTTACCGGCAGGCAGATACCGGGCCGCGGCGGTGACCGCGGGCAGCTGCGGCAGCTCGCGCGGGAGCAGGCCGCGTTGCAGCTCCTTGGCGCGCGTGTGCTCCCTGTCGTACAGGCGGGCGCGTTCCATGGCCTGGGCGACCAGCCCGGTGAGTGCGGTGAGCAGGTTGCGCTCCTCGCCGGTGAACCGGTGCGGATCGGTGAAGGAGACGACACAGCTGCCCACCGGGCGTCCCGAGGCGATCAGCGGCAGGAAGGCCCACGCTTGCTTGCCTTCCACCACCGGAAGATCGGCCGTCTTCGGGTAGCGCTCGATGCACTCCTCGAGCGAGCTGATGAAGAGCGGGGTGTGCTCCCGCAGGACCCCCGTGATCGGTAGCCCCCAGGAGGCCGGCATCTGGGCTACCTGATCGATGAACTCCTTTGGATACCCTGTGAACCCGACCGGCCGCAGGTGGTCGCCCTCCAGGAAAGCGAGCATCAGCCCGGAGGCGCCGAACAACGGCAAGATGTGATCGGCGGAGCCGTCCACGACGTCGCGAACGGTGACCGCCTCGGCCAGCGCCCTGGTCAACTGCCTGATATGGGAGGCCCGCTCCGCGGAAGCGCGCTCAGCGTTAGCCGTCTGCGGTTCGATGACCGTCTCCAGGACGTCATGGGTCTTGGTGACGTTCCACAGGGTGCCGACCATGCGTGCCGGTTCACCGTTCTCGTCGACGACCAATCGGCCGCGGACCCGCACCCAGCCGGACGTCCCGTCCGGGCGGCACACTCGATATTCGGTGCTGTGCATCCTCCCCGTGCGGATCGCCTCATCTATGTCGGACAGCACCCACGGCAGGTCCTCGGGGTGGATGGTGCCCGTCCAGGTCTCGATTCGTCCATCGAA
The DNA here is from genome assembly GCF_052245935.1 of Nonomuraea sp. 3N208. Lineage (NCBI taxonomy): Bacteria > Bacillati > Actinomycetota > Actinomycetes > Streptosporangiales > Streptosporangiaceae > Nonomuraea > Nonomuraea sp. 3N208. The sequence continues at coordinate 42,567 of NZ_JBQQBR010000016.1, forward strand.
GGTGTCCGGATCGAGGCCGAGCACGGCGGGCATCGCGTCGTTCCAGATGACGTCACCGGTCCGGATGTCCCAGTCCCACGTGCCGACCGCCTGCAGGTTCTGTGGCAGATGCGAGTCAATGGGCTGTTCCTGCCGCGCCGTGAGGGTCGAACCGGACGGAGGCGCGGTGGACTTGCCCAGGCGCTCGCCGGCCCATCGGCCCAGCGTGTCGAGAAAGGCTCGCCGTCCGGCCGACGGCTCGTGTGGGGAGACCGTCACGATCGACATCGTGCCGATCGGACCGCCGGGGCCGAGGATCGGGACGGCCGCCATAGCTGTACCGACCGGCCAGGACCAGGATCCGGCTTCGGCCATGTCCGGTCGCCCGCTCGCCGTCGCGCCAGGTTCGGGCATCCCATCGGCGACGTTCGCCATGGGCACCCGAACGAACACACCGTCCCGGAACGCGCGCGCAGGGGCGAGCGGGCCGTTCCCGTCAATACGCTCCCATGCCTGGGCAAAGGCCGGGGGCAGGCCGCTGGTCACCACCAGGCGCAGCCCGCCGCCGTAGCCGGGGCTGCCAAGATGCACCATGCCGCCCAGCCCGGCGAGCTCGCCCACCGCCTGCTGGATCGCGAAGCGCAGGACCTCGATCCCCCATAGATCATCACCGACCACCGCCAGGAGCCGTTTCCGCTGCTCGGAAACCAGGTCCGGCCACATGATCTGCGGATCTTGCGCACGCTGTTCGACCATCCCCATCCCCTGCCCTTCGCCACGTCACCAGGGTCTCCATCAGGGTCAAGCGCGATCCTGCGGAGCCCGGGCTCTGGGACGCGTCTGCGGCACTAATCCGGGAGGAATATGCATATATAAGGGGATATGTACTGAGTATAACTACCCCAACACACGCTTCATCGTGCGCCGCCGGAGGAGCCGCCTGACATTTGTCACATCGGGCTGGCTGACGCACGGCACTACACCCGCTCCCCCTCTCTCGACCAGCCTGGACGCATGGGAATCGCGCTGGAACTCAAAGCCGTGAGCAAGCGCTACGGCACCACCGTCGCGCTCGACGGCGTGGATCTGAACGTGGAACAGGGACAGACGGTCGCCGTGCTGGGACCCAACGGGGCAGGCAAGACGACGATGTTGTCCATCGCCCTGGGTCTCCTTGCCCCTGGGGAGGGAACGGCTAGGGTGTTCGACCGCCCGCCCACCGAGGCGCTCCAAAAAGGCGAGGTCGGAGCGCTGCTGCAGGATGCCGGGCTGCTGGACGACGTGCAGGTGGCGGAGCTGGTGACCGCGGTGGCCGGGATGTACCCGGATCCGATGCCGGTCGAGCGGGTGATGCAGGCGGCGGGTGTGGAGGAGCTCGCCGGGCGGCGGGTCGGACGGTTGTCCGGTGGGCAGCAGCAGCGGGTCCGGTTCGCCCTGGCGCTGGCCGGGGATCCGAAGCTGCTCGTTCTCGACGAACCCACCGTTGGGCTGGACGTCGACAGTCGCCGCGCCCTCTGGCAGGAGGTACGCGCCCGTACGGCGGCGGGCCGCACGGTCGTGTTCGCCACCCACTACCTCACCGAGGCCGACGACTACGCCGACCGGGTCGTGCTGCTCGCGGACGGCAAGATCGTGGCGGACGGGCCGGTCGACACCATCAAGTCCCTGGTCGGCGGTACGGAGGTCCACTTCGCGACCGACGGCGCTGACGTGAGCCGGTTCGAAGGGCTGCCCGGTGTTCGGCAGGTGCGCATGGAAGGACCTGCGGTCGCACTGCGCACGAGCGACTCCGACGCCACGCTACGCGCCCTGTTCGCGACGTTCGACGACATCCGGCACGTACGGACGGCGACCACCGATTTGGAGAGCGCTTTCGTCAGCTTGACCGGCAGGAGGCAGGGGCGATGAGGTCGTATCTGGGTCTGGAGATGCGGCGGGGGTTCAGGAACCCGGCCGGGCTGATCCTGCTGACCGCCTTCCCGGTGGCGCTCTACCTGCTGTGGACCAAGGTCCTCAACGTGGTGCCGCAGGGGCAGCACGGCGACTTCGCCGCCGTCACCATGGTGTCCATGGCCACGTACGGCTCGATGGGCGGTGCGCTGTTCATCGGCGGCGCCATCGCGCTGGAGCGGGGCAAGGGCTGGGCGCGGCAGCTCGCGGTGACGCCGCTGCCGGCGCACGGCTACGTGGTGGCCAAGCTGATCAGCGGGGCAACCGGGGTGCTACCCAGCATCGTCGTCGTGCTGGCCGCGGGGGCGCTGGTCGCCGGGGTACGGCTGCCGCTTTGGACCTGGCCGGCCCTGGTGCTGCTGATCTGGGTGGGTGTCATGCCCTTCGCCGCCCTGGGCATCGCCTTCGGCTACACGCTCAAGGGACAAGCCGCGAACCTGGCCATGATGGCGGTCTACTTCGGCCTGTCCATCCTGGGCGGACTGTGGCTGCCCGTGCAGCTGATGCCGGAAGGGATGCGAGTGCTGGCCGAGTACAGCCCGGCCTATCAGGCGGGATCGCTTGGCTGGCGGGCACTGGCGGGCGAGTGGCCCACGGGGACCGCCATCGGGGTGCTGGCCGCCTGGACCCTGTTGTTCGCCGCACTGGCTGTCTGGCGTTACCGTCGGGCTCTGTGATGGTGGGGATGGCGCCGAGGGACTTCGGCCGGGGCCGCAGGGCGGCTCGGGTCGGGGGCTTGGTCTGGCTGCTGTTGCTGGTCTGGCCGCTCTGGGCGCTGCTGGAGTCGGGTCCTGGGGCCTGGCGGGTGGTGTGGGCGTTCGGGGCGGTGGCGGTGTTCGCGGCCTGCTGGGTGGCCGTCATGTGGCAGATGTTCAGCGGGAAGAGGACGCTGCCGTGGGCTGTGGCCGGGCTTCTTGCCGCGGCGCTTTCCCTGTTTCCGGTGCTCGGGCCGCCTTGGGTGTACGTCTCTTTCGTGTTCGTCGTCAGCGCGCTGGCCACCTCGATGGAGGGTGTCGCGTTCGCCGTCGCGATGGCGGTGACGGCGGGAGTGGCGGTGGTCGCGCTGCTGGTGCAGGGGGTCTCGTTCGGGGGGATCTGGTGGGTGCCGGTCGCCATCGCGGCCGAGGCGGCGGCGGTGGACAGCATGAAGCGGATGGGGATGCTGCTGGCACGCCTGGACGCGGCCCGCGCCGAGGTGGCGCAGTTGGCCGTGGAGAACGAACGGCTGCGCTTCGCCAGGGATCTGCACGACATCCTGGGTCACACGCTGACCTCGATCATCATCAGGAGCCAGCTCGCCGCCCGGCTGGCCCGGACCGATCCCGATCGCGCGGCACGCGAGATGACCGACATGGAACAGGTCGCCCGTCAAGCCCTTGATGAGGTGCGGCACACGGTCGCCGGGTATCGCGCGCCTGCGCTGTCGGAGGAGCTGGACAAGGCGGCGCGGGGGCTGCGGATGGCCGGGATCGAGCTGAAGGTCTCACCCGCCGACGGGCCCATTCCCGCCGCCACCGAGACCCTGCTGGCCTGGGCCGTACGCGAGGCCGCCACGAACGTGCTGCGCCACAGCCGGGCCCGGCACTGCTGGATCGATCTGCGGGTGGACCAGGCGACCGCCAGCTTGGAGGTCCGCGACGACGGCTCCCCCGATGCACCGGCCGTACCGGAGGCGGCGCACACCGGTAACGGGCTCACCGGGCTGGCCGAGCGAGTCGCGGAGGCCGGTGGGCGGCTGGAGGTCGGCAGGCCGGCGGGCGGCGGCTACCGCCTCTACGCCCGGGTCCCATTGGGTGATGCCGCATGATCCGCGTGCTGATCGCCGACGACCAGGATCTCGTCAGGGGCGGCCTGGCCGCCCTGCTCGCCCTGGAGGACGACATCGAGGTGGTCGCCGAGGTCGGGCGCGGCGACGAGGTCGTCGCCGCCGTGGCCGAGCACGAGCCCGACGTCATCCTGCTCGACATCGAGATGCCGGGCCTGTCGGGTCTGGAGGTCGCCGAACGCCTGCGCGGCCGAAAGGTGATCATCGTGACCACGTTCGGCAGGCCCGGCTACCTCAACAGGGCGCTGGACGCGGGCGTGAGGGGGTTCGTGGTGAAAGATGCCCCGGTCACGGAGCTGACGGCGGCCGTGCGACGGGTGATGGCGGGCGAGCGGGTGATCGACCCCAAGCTGGCCGTCACCGCCCTGACCGTCGGCCCGAGCCCGCTCACCCAGCGGGAGGCCGAGGTGCTGCGCGCCGCCTCCGACGGCTCGACCGTGGCCGACATCGCCGGCAGGCTGTTCCTCACCGACGGCACCGTACGTAACTACCTGTCCTCGGCCATCGGCAAGACCGGCGCCCGCAACCGCGCCGAGGCCGTCCGCGTCGCCGAGTCCCGCGGCTGGTTGTGACCGGCCGCGGAGACGGAGTGAGCTGCGGACAATACGGACCTATTGGCTAACAGCCCCACTCGCCTGTGAAGCGAATTAAGCTCAAAGTGATCCCGATCACATGGGGGCAGCCCTTCACATGAGCGATCCCGATCAGAACAAGGCACCCGCGCCGCAGCCGCATCAGCCGAACCTCGGCAGATCGGTGAGGGAGGCGCTGATCAGTGCCTTGGCCGCCGCCATCGTGGGCGTGGTGCTGGTGCCGTGGATCAACCTGTTCCGCACAATGCCCCTCTACATGCAGTTGTGGCTGCCTGTGGGGATCGGGATCGCCATCGCGGCCCTGCTGTACATTCCGGCGTTACGCCGCTTCTACGAGATGTTTGCGAAGCACATCCGGTTGGGCCTGTTGGTGTTGGCCGGGGCGGGATTGGCCACCGGGGGCTGGCTGGTGTTCCACGTGGTCACAGCGGACGACCAGTGTCCGGCGCCGACAGAGCTGCGGCTGGTCACCGCACCGGAGAACGTGACCGAGCTCACCACGCGCACCCAGCAGTACATGTGGGAGAACCGGATCGATGGTTGCCCCTCGATCCGGCTGACCGTGGCGGTCGCGCCGCCTCCCGTCCACCTCGAGGACGCCTTCGCCAACAGGTGGGAGTGGCGGGAGGACCGCCGCGATCAGCCGTATGCCCGGCTGTACGACCTGCAGCCCGACGCCTGGGTCGCCACCTCGGCGGCCGAGGCCGACGAGCTCAGCGCGGGCGGGCTCAAGTCGGAGCAGGGCAACGCGCCGGAGGTCCGGGTGGGTCAGGATCAGCTGGTCCTGGCGATGACCGAGCAGCGGCGCGAGGAACTGGGCAAGCACATGGACGATCCGGGCCAGTACCCGTTCAAGAAGGTTTGGACCATCCTGACCGAGAAGATGGGCATGACGATCGCGCGTCCGTTCCCCGAGACCTCCATGGCCGCGCTGATCGGCACCAGCGACGTGTTCCACGGCCGTGACCTCCCCCAGGACAAATACGTCCAGGCCGAGCAGGAGCTCGTCGAGAACGGGCTCGGGGCGGACACGGTCACCTCGCTGCTGTGCGAGTTCGACGACCTCGCCGACGAGTCCCGGCGCCGGCAGACCGATCCCAAGGTCGCGCTGCTGGTGCCGGGTCACAGCGTGGAGGACTTCAATGCCGGGCGGGTCGAGGGCTGCGCGGGCACCGGCGAGAGCACGCACCTCATCGCGGTGCGTCATCGCGAGCTGAGCACGCTCGACTATCAGTACGTCAAGGTGACCTGGACCGGCCAGCGCTCGGCCGAACGGGAGAAGCTGGTCGACCACTTCGGCACCTGGCTACGGAACCACCAGCTCTTCCCCAACGTACCGGTGCTGAACGAGAGGAGGGTGGAAGAGGAAACCCTCAGTCAGGTCAATCAGCTGAAGACGCAGCTGCTGGACGAGTTGCGCCCGCAGCTCGACCTGCGGCTGATCGTCGACACGTCGGGATCGGCGGATCGTCCGGTACGCATCCAGGCCGCCGAGGCCCTGCGTGCCAACAGCAGAATGCTCGGGCCGCGCGATCGCGTCCAGGTGTTCGGCCTGCATGCGCAGACCAGGAACGGGCCCGCCGAGGTGACCGGCATCGCCCCCAGGAGCGCCCCTGAGCAGCTCGGCACCATGGCCGCGAAGATCGAGAACACCCCGTTCGACAAGTGGGACGCACCCGCCTCCGCCGGGCTCGCCCAGTTGGGCGCAGGCGACGAGGCGGTGCCCGCGCCCGTGGTGCTGCTGACCGATGGCCGCCTGTTCGACAACGAGGGCGGCAGCGAGGCGGCGACGGTGATCGCCGGGGCACTCGCGGACGCCTCCACCGTCTCGGGTCTGTACGTGGTCGTCTTCGGGCAGGATCGGTGCGCCGTGACCACGTTGCAGGGCACGCGGAAGCCGTACCAGTGCGTGACGGCGGGCACCAACGCGGAAGAGGCGATCACCCGGGCCATCATCACGGTGCGGGGGTGGCGATGAAGCTGCCGGTGAGCAGGCAAGGCCTCCTGGCGCTCTGCTGCGGGGCGGCACTGATGCTGCTGCTCCTGCTGTTGCAGTCCCGCGGCCCGGAGGGACCACCTCAACCCGCCCCGTCTGCGGCCGCGGTCACCCCGATCCCCGTGCCCTCCACGCCTCAGGAGGAATGCGGCGGCCACGACGGCGAACTGGTCGTGGCCACCGGCAACGACGTCAGCACGGGCAGCGTGCGGCGCGAGGTGTTCGACGAGTGGAACAACCTGCACAAGCCGGCCGCAGACCCACCGGCCAAGCTGCTGGAGATCTCCGGCAGCACCGACGTGCGGCGCGCCCAGATGGCGGCGCTGGCCCAGGCCGGCAGCTGCGAGTACGACGTGCTCGTACTCGACGTGGCGTGGGTGACCGAGTTCGCCAGGCACGGCTACATCCAGCCGATCGAGCTGGGCGATCAGGGCGGCCGCTTCCTGACCGGCCCGCTGGAGGCCGGGCAGATCGACGGGGAGCAGTACGGTGTGCCGTTCGCCGCCGACGCGCCGCTGGAGTACCGCCGGCTGGACCGGCAATCCGGCGGCTACCTGCTGCAGCTGGACGACAACGAGATGGGCACGATCAACTTCCTGGAGATGATCGCGCTTGGCGGCGGAAAGGTGCTCGACGGCGACGACATGACCAGGGTGGCCCTCGACGACGACCGCGACGACACGTGGGAAGCGCTGAGGTCGTCCAAGCGCGTGCTGTCCAGCCCGGAGGAGAGCGTCACCGTGCTGCGCGAATCGCTCCAGGTGGACGAGGATCGCAGCGTCGTGGCCTTCAAGGAGGGCAGGATCGGCGAACAGCCGGTGTCCTACATGCGCAACTGGCCGATCGCGTTCCACCAACTGGCGTCGGACCCGCGCATGCGTGGCCAGGACCTGAAGCTGTTGTTCGACGTACGCGCGCCTGCCGCGGAGGGTGGCGTGCTCGGCGGCTCGGTGCTGGCCGTCTCCCAGCACATCAAGCCGAACAAGCTGCGCCCGGCCCGGCGTCTGATCGACCGGCTCACCAGCCAGGAAGTGCAAGCCCGGCTGTTCGCCTGCGGCGGCTACAGCCCCGTGCTCACCGAGGTGTACGAGATATACGAGGCAGGCAGAGGGCACGCGTGCCCGCGCCAGGCCACCACCGACATCACCAGCGCGAGCCTGGCCGAGCTCGCCACGCTTGCCTCAGAGACCAGGGAGTCCATCGAACGGGCCGAGCCGCGGCCGAAGTCGCCCTACTACGCCCAGTTCAGCGAGATCTTCCGCCGGTGCGCACGCGGCGTCTGGGAGAACAAGGTGACGGAAGAGGAGTTCTTCTCGTCCGTCGGCGCTCTGGAGGCGGCGCTGAACGGCCGAGTGCCCGACGACCGTCCGCCTTGTTGAGCCGCCCCCCAGACGAGCGCTGAAAGAGCAGGCGGCTCTCAAGCCGCCGTCAAGTTCCGGAATCTCGGGTGAAAGTGGCTTGCCTTACATAAGTGGTGTCCCACAAAACCTCTCGTGAAAAGGACACCCCCCATGGGCCGCACAGCTTCCCGTTCACTCACCGGTCTTGCCGCAGCCGTGGCGACGGCCGCCGTCTGTCTCGCCGCGCCGCAAGCCGCATCCGCCAGTAGCGCGTGCGACGCATCTCTGGTGGCGCCCCAAGGCAGCCTCATCGGTGACCTGTGGCGCTCCAACGGGGGCGAGACCAGCGTGTTCGGCTGCCCGAACACCAAGGAGTTCGGCTACCCGGACAAGAAGGGCTCCTGGCAGCGCTTCCGCAACGGCAAGATCGTCTGGTCGCCCAACCTCGGCGGCGGCACCCTGGTCCGCGTCTTCCAGAAGGGCCAGAACATCGTCTTCAAGTGGAGCGGCCTGGGCCGTGACTGGGACTACTTCAACGTCCGCTGGAGCAAGGACGGCGGCAAGGCCACCCAGGTCCAGGTCGGCCGGCTGACCCCGTGGAGCGGCCAGTACCTGATGGCCCCGTACGTCCAGGGCGGCGTCGGCACCACGACCAACGGCCACGAGGTCAACAAGTTCGCCTTCATCGTCCAGGGCTGCGACAAGACCACCTTCGGCTCGGACTGCGGCCCGTGGAGCATTCCCACCTCCATCAGCCTCGCCCACTGATTCCGCCCTGACAGCCCTCAGCAAGGAGACACAGATGAACAACAGCTCACGTGCCCTGATCGGGATCACTGCGGCGGCGCTCCTGGCGCTGGCCGCGATGCCCGCCGCGTCCGCCACGGCCGCCGCTTTCGATGCCGGTTCCCTGCAGGCGCGGCCGGTCACCGCCGCGCCCACGGCCTGGGGCCCGTACTACTCTCCCGGCGCCAAGCGGGCCAAGGCGCTCGGCAGGATCACCGCGACCGGCGAGGACCACGAGGTCATCCCATCCGCCGCCACGCTGACGGTCTCCGGTAAGGTCTCCGACCTGACCCGCGCCTCCACCTGCGGGTGGGCGGTCTTCGGCATCGCCACTGTCAACTCGGCCGGCAACAAAGTGAGCTGGAAGCGGCACCACGTACGCACCTGCGCCTACCGCACACCCAAGACGTTCTCCTTCACCTACCACCGGGTGTACCAGGTCGAGCTGAAGGTCTGCGCAGAAGGCCGGGCTGCCGAACCGTCCATCCAGTGCACCGCAGGCAACCCCGCCTGGAAGACCATCTACATCTCCCCGCACTGACAGCCGGGAAGACCTCATCACGTGTCACTACAATCTGGCATGATCCCGGAGAATCACGGCGTGCCGGTGGCAGCTCGCCCCAACGTGCGTGGAGGAGCCCATGCCCGCTGGCCCGCTGGAGCCAGGAGACCCACGTGTGCTCGGAGCGTTCCAGGTCGTCGCGCGCCTGGGCGAGGGCGGGCAGGGGATCGTCTACGAGGGGCGGAGCCCATCAGGCGACCGCGTGGCGATCAAGGTCCTCAGAGGTGGCACCGATCCTGACACCCGCCGCCGGCTGGCCAGGGAGCTGGAGTCGGCCCGCCGGGTGGCTCCCTTCTGCACGGCCCGCGTGCTGGAAGCCGAGCCCGACAGGCCGGCTCCGTATGTGGTGAGCGAGTTCGTCGCGGGCCCATCGCTGCAGGAGCGGGTACGCGCGGACGGCCCCCTGCGGAACGGCGACCTCGAGCGGCTGGCGGTCGGCACGGCCTGCGCCCTCGCGGCCATCCACGGCGCCGGGGTCGTTCACCGGGACTTCAAACCCGCCAACGTGTTGCTCGGTCCCGACGGACCACGCGTGGTCGACTTCGGCATCGCCCGGCCACTCGACGCCAGCACGGCGCCCTCGACGATGTCGGGCACCCCGCCGTACATGGCGCCCGAGCAGCTCAAGGGAGAGCACGGGTCCCCCGCGGCCGACGTTTTCGCCTGGGCCGCGACCATGGTCTACGCCGCGACCGGCCGGGCGCCGTTCGGCAGCGACACCGTTGCCGCCGTCTTCCATCGCATTCTCAGCCAGGAGCCCGACCTTTCGGGCATTCCGCAGAGTCTGCGCGAGACTCTGGCCACCTGCCTGTCGAAGGATCCCCGGACCCGCCCCTCTGCTCGGTCGCTCGTGATGCGCCTGGTCGACCCCGGGGCCCCCACCGTCACGGTTCCCAACGTCGGCCCGGTCCCCAGCGCGTACGTCCCGCCGAACTGGCCCCCCTCCGGCCCGACCAAAGTGCTGCCGACCGAGTCTGCGCCCCGCCCGGCCCCCCTCCCCGCAGACGGATCGACGGTGCCGGCTCTTGGCCGCGCCGGCATCTCGGGGCAGGACACCTCCTCCGCGCCACCGTACGGCGAACCGATCACCCGGCGGAGGATGCGGCCGGCCCTGCCGTTGATCGCCATCACCGTGGCGGCTCTCGCGACGGCAGGTGTGCTGTACGCGAGAGGAACGATCGGCGGCTCGGCCGCAGGCGACGGGGCGACGACACCTGATACGTCCGCAGTCCGGGAATCGGCCTCCGGGGCGACCTCGACGTCGTCCCCGGAACCGGCCTCCGGGTCGACTACGGCAGCGCCCCCGGCCGGGACGGGCGGAATCCCCGAAGCCTTCGCGGGGACCTGGACGGGACGGGCAGTCTCACAGGACGACCGCAAGAAGGACGTCGAGGTCACGATCACCCTGACGGGCGGGCAGAGCACCGGGACGTGGGCGAACGGCGACTGCGAGCAGCAGGCCACACTGACCCGCGTCAGGAGCGAAACCGTGCTCGAGATGACCGTGGCGCAGCGGGATCAGTGCGTGGGCGGGGACATGACCCTCACGCTGAATGGATCCGGGACTCTCGACCTCGTGCGGCAGGAGGGCGCGGGCGCGCTGGAATACCACGGGAGCCTGCGCCGCTCCTGACCGCTCAGCCGGCGCGCGCGATCTGGAAGGAGTACGCCCCGGTCTTCGCCTCGCCCGACCTGACAACCAGCGCATAGCGCCCGTCCCCGCCCGAGAGCGGGATGTCGAACTCGTAGCCGCACAGCGGGATGGGCTGCCGGGCGTTGGCGACGCTCTTCTCGGCAGCGTCGACCAGTTCCAACTGAATGGCCGTGCATGCCCCCGCGCCCCCGAGGATCTTGATGGCCGTGGCGCCGTCCGCGTCGAACTCGAAGCGGTCGATCCGTCCGGGGACATCCAGCCGCCCGGCCCCGGCGGGGCTGCCCTCACCGACCTTCAGGCCGATCGCGACGGGAAACGTCCTGACCTTGACGGTCGCGATCCGGAAGCTGTACGTCCCTATGACGTTCGTGTTCCCCCAGACCTCCAGCCGGTGCCCGCCTGCCTTGGTCAGCTTGAAGATCGAAGTGCCGAAGCTCAGCGCGATGCTCGACGGGCCCAAAGGCTCGCCATCGACTTCGGAGAACACCTGTAACTGGATGTCGTCACCCTGCATGTCGGTGACGTAGAACTCCTTGGCATCGCCCAAGTTCAGGGTGAACGTGTCCTTCTGCCCCGCGCGGGTCAGCTCGGCCGAGACCGTGCTGCCGTCGGTCAGGACGCCCCCCGGCTCGACCGCCGCCGGGGACTGCCCGTTCTGGCCGGTCTCGGCCTGGGCCGGCGCGGTGTCAGCCTCAGCGGGCGCGCTCTCGGCCTGAGCGGGTGCGCTCTCTCTGGGCGCGGCGGTCGCGCTGCTGGTCACGGACGCGGGAGCGGTGTCAGCGCCCCTTGTCTCACCGCCGGCGAGACCGCATCCCGCGAGCGCCACCAGAGTGAGAACGAGGACGGCGCCGTACCGGCCCGGAGCGACCCGGCGCACCACAGGGAGATTCGTCATGTCAGCCATTCTTCGGAGCGCGCTTACAAGCCGATTGCCGGCAACTATCCCAGTTCTGGAGGTTCGGGGCCTGAGTACCCTCCTACTCAGTCCGACCGGGATCCAGCTCAGCAGTGCTTGCCCAGCGACATGCGCTTGACCAGGTCGAACAGGTCGGGGTCGAACTGCCCCTTGGCGATCCAGCGATAGGTCCGCCGATTGTGCAGGTTCTTGACGAACTTGGTGCTGGTGCTCCCGTAGACCTGAATGTCGCCGAGCAGGGCGCCGCGGCTGTCCTTCATGTGCGCCCACATCAGCCAGGCGTCCTCATCGCCCAGGCTGGAAACCGTGGCGTCCAGACGCGCCGTGCCGTTGGAGTACAACGTCCACGTGGCGCCGGGCTCGATCGTGCAGTACCCGGCCGACTGGAAGCCGCGCCAGGTGAACGTCTTCTGCTCCAGGGTGGCCGCTTCTGCGGACGCGGTGGCCGGGAGCGCCATGCCGAGGGCGAGGGCGGCCATGGTCGCGACTACCCCTGTGGTCTTACGGATCCTTTTCACGGGTTCTCCTCCTCAGACATTCATGTGTCATCAGTCGCATGGGGCGCAGGTGCGGATCGGTGGCCGACCGCTGCTTCGGGCTTCGTTGGATCACAGTCAAGGGCGAACTGCCTGCGAGCACCTTGCGTCGTGCTATCCGCCCCGCGCCGCAAGCGGCCCGCAACCGCCACCTCACCCAGGCGATGCCGGCCTTTACCGGCCGGGACGCAGCAGCCGCCGGCGGGCCTTGGCTGAGACCTTGTCGAAACTGTTAGGAGTGTTATAGTCAAAAGCAAACAGTTGGAGGTGGCCGTGACCCGTTTCGCCGACCCCGCCGCGCCAGGGCGCCTCCGTCGCCTGGCCTTGACGGCCGTTCCCCCGTTGCTCCTGCTGATCGTGCCCATGGCCTTGGTCGGTTTGTACGGGGAGCGTCTCCCCGACCGCGCCTACGTCGACAACTGGGCCGCCAACCCCGAGTACACGCTCACCTGGGAAGGCTGGATCTCAAGACACCGCTCCTCGCTCCTGTTGTTCGAAGCAGCGCTCGTCATCCCGTTCCTGCGCTACTGGCGCCTGCCGCAAATTCAGCGCGGCATGGTGATCTTCAGCTTCGTCGTCGGCGCGTCCTTTTCGGTGTCTGCCACGCTTTGGGTGACGACGCTGGTCGACGCCCCGGGCCCCACGGCCCGGCCCGCCTGGCACCTGGTGGTGGAGATCGCCGCGTCCGCTGTGGCGGCCGTGCTTGGCTACCTGGCGGCGGGTCCAGTGCCGTCGCCGCCGGAGGCGACCGACACACCACCGCCGGACGCGCCCGCCATGGCACTCGGCCCGTACCAGCGTGTCCTGTTCGTGACGTCGACCTGGTCGGCGCGCAGGCTGCTGGTCGCCGCGGCGTTGGGCGCGGTTACCGCGCTGACCCTGCCCATCGGTTCCCTCACATGGCAAGGAACGGCGTGGCTGGGACTGTGGACGATCTTAGAGGCGGCACAGGCGCGCACCCGCCTGCAGATCGACAGTTCGGGGATCACGGTGAGGGCCTCTTGGCTGCCCTTCCTGCGGCGGACGGTGCCCTACTCCCTGGTACGGTTCGCTGAGGCCAGAAGTGAGCCGCCTTCCGGGCGATTCAAGCTGGACGACAGTGCGGCCGGCTGGGGCATCGTCAGCGGGAAAGGACCCGTCCTCGTATTGTCGTTGAGTGACGACCGGTGGTTCGTCTATTCCACCCGCGCAGCCGAGAGCGCGGCCGCGCTGGTCAACGGATGGCTGAGCAGGCAACGACAGGGAGAGACGGCGTAATGCTGATCACCATTGATCCGGCATCGCCCCAGCCGCTCGCCGAGCAAGTGGCCGCCTCGGTCCGCGCCGCGCTCGCCAACGGCACGGCGGCGCCCGGGGACCGGCTCCCCTCGGCACGCAACGTGGCCGCCACCCTCGGCATCAACCTGCACACCGTCCTGCGGGGTTACCAGCAGCTGCGCGACGAGGGGCTGGTGGAGCTACGCCGCGGCCGGGCGGCCGTCATCACCGAAACGGCCGACCGGTTCCGGCTCCGGCTGGCCGAGGCAGCCGAAGAGTTCGCCAGGGTCGCGTTGCATGCCGGAGCTTCCGAGGAAGAGGCGCTCGCCGCAGCGCGAGAGGCGTTGCTCGCCATGCGCGGCTGATCCGCCTCGATGGTCCGCTGGATCGCCCTGCCGGGGCACTGGCTTGCGTGGCGAGTTCGAAACTGCGGGTGACCGTGCGGCTTTGTCCTTCTGTCGCGAGATCGCGCAGGAGATGGTCGACAGGTACGGGATTTCGTGGCGCGAAGCGGTTCACCTGTCTCTGACGAGGCTGTTCAAGGGCGTGGTGGGCAGGGCGATCCAGCCCTCCGTGGCGGCCACCCCCGCCTGCTCAGCCGTCGGTACGGTCACCAGGCCGAGGGCCGACGCGCGTGCGGCGAGCGCGGACACGACGGCGTCGGTGGCGTCGTCCGATGCCCGGCAGATCGCCTCATACTCGCCCAGGTCCAGCCACGGCGCCGCCTCCAGCAACCGATCCACGAGCCGGCTCAGCTCCCCGAGGTTGGCGGCGCGCTTGTACCCCCGGTACGGCAGTCCCCACCGCTTCAGGCAAGCCGCCGGATACACCTCCACGATCACACCACCACCACGCCGGTCCACCGGCCGGCCCCGCCGCGCAAGCTCAGCGAGGACAGCCGCACACCGCATGGTGGCGTGCCCTATGCGGTCGGCCGACACGCTCAAAGGCGTCAGCCCGGTCTGCTCGTAAACGACCTGATCGGTGACCCGCAGCGCCAGGTCACGCCGCCAGGCCCGGCCCGCCAGCCCTTCCGGCACACTGACGTGCCCTGCACGGTGCGCGGTGATGAAGTCGACGAACCTGTCAGGCCAGCCGAGTGGGCAGTCGATCCCCGCCCTGCCGGCACTCATCACCGCCTCGACGATCAGAGCGTCGTCCGCCCCGACCTCCACCCGGACGAGCCGGGCACGGCCGGCCGACCAGTCGAGCCACGCCACGGCGGTCCGCACCGCCTCCGCGGCGAGATCGACTCCGACCGTCACCATTCCCCCACGATAGGGTTCTCGAGCTCCTTCCCTGGCAAGAGACGCCGGCTGCTGTTCATCGCCCCGCCGCCGGATCGGTTGATCTGCCCGTCAGGGCGTGTCCCGGTCAGGGGGTTCCGCAGCGGGCGCGCAGGGTGGTGACTCCGGGTCCGTCGAGTTCGTCGCAGTACGCCGTCCGCCCCGTCATCGCCATCGTCAGCGCCAGCGTGCGACCGGCCACGAGAGGGCCGCAACCGGTGGTGAAGGGTCCGTCGTTCGCGGCGAGGCGCAGGCCGCGGATTCGGCCCTTGGCGACGACGACCTGGTCGGAGCGACTGTAGTAGTCGGCCACCAGGGTGAGCGTGTCGATCGGATGGGTGCGGTGGATGCCGAGCGGCCGGCGGATGTCCTCACCGTGCACGATCGTCTCGCCCAGCATCGCCATGGTCGGCAGGGGCGGTTTGGTGGTGCTGGTGATGACCTGGCGGAACCTGTCGAGCGTCTCGGCGGGGGACGTGCCCAGTTGCTCGGTGAGCCGCATGGTCACCTGCTTGTCGAAGTCGAAACGGCAGCGGATGACGCCCGCGAGCCACCGTACGGCGTTGAGCCGCGCCGCCGCGACGAGGTGGGCGAGCACGTCGCGCACCGTCAGCCCCGTACACAGGGAGGGCGTCGCCCATTGCTCGTCGGTCAGATCGGCGAGGTCGGCCGCCAGGGCGGCGCGCTCGGAGTGGACCAGCGGCCAGAGGTCGTTACGGCGGCGCAGGGCTGGTTTCGGGGCCGTCATGGCGAGGTCCTCCGGGGAAGGTCGGCGCTGATCCATCACAGGTAGGACTGCCGTCCAGGGGCAGAATCGTCGCTTGTGCCTGCGCTTTCTTCCGAGATCGAATGTCGGTGCTCGCGTATAAGGTCCGGTGCGTGGACGAGACATCCAGAACCCGAAACGTCGTGCATGCCTACGTCGACAACGCCGAGCTCTCCGGCCGGGGCCTGATCAGCCGGATCACTGATTACTGGCCGGAGCCGTACGAGCCGCCGCCTGGCCGCGAGCACCTTGTGGAGCGCTTGTAAGACCTTCTAGTCCGGCGGAAGGCGATAGACGGACACGTGGGACCGCGACTCGGCGGTGAACTCCGCTCCGGCCCAGTCGGCATGCCTGCTCTCCAGCTCGAACCCAGCCAGCTGAGCCATGAGGTCCAGCTCGGCCGGCCAGATGAAGCGGTGCGGGCTCCGGTAAAGCCGAGCCTCCCGGCTCTCATCGAACTTGAAGTGGTGCGAGACCACGTGCTGGCGCAGAACGTCGTAGGTGTCCAAGCCGATGTAGCCGGGCTCGGAGAGCCAGACCGTGGCCTGCTGCCCCGGGGGGAGTTTGCGCAGCTCAGGCACCCAGAGCTCGATCACGAACCGCCCGCCGGGGGTGAGGTGGCGGGCGGCGTTGCGGAAGCACGCGACCTGCTCGGCCTGGGTGAGCAGGTTGGAGATCGTGTTGAAGACGAGGTAGACGAGCGAGTAATCCCCCGGAGCGACGGCAGTCGCCATGTCACCGACGATCACCGGGATGGTCGCTTCGTCTACTTTCGTGCGCAGTTGGTCGATCATCGGAGGTGACAGCTCGATGCCGGTTACCGGAACTCCTCGCTCGGCGAGCGGCACGGCCACGCGGCCGGTTCCGATGGCGAACTCGAGCGCTCGTCCGTCGCCCGCGAGCTCGGCGAGGCGGTCCACGGTCGGCTCCAAGACCTCGGGCGCGAACATGCCGATCCCCGGCGTGTCATAGCTCTGAGCGACTTCGACGTCCCAGATCTCCTGTCGCATGCCGCCCACCATGGCCGTGAGGTGTACGCGTTGTCCAACGGTTTTCGGTCAGACAACGGCGATGGCGGGGGCCACGCGTGCTGACCCGATGCCGCGATCCGGCTTGCCGAGCCGGAACCGTACCTTGCCCTTGAGCACGGTGCCGGACTCGGCCAAGCCACCGGTGAGACCTTCGCCGGGGAACAGGGTGAACGTCCAACTCTGGTTGGATTCGCAATCAGGCAGGTCGCGGCCACCTTGCAGGACCCGGGCTCCCCAGAGCTGACGGATCATCAGTGATCTGGTGTCGACGCCGGCCACCGTGAACGCCTCCGCCGGACCGCCCACGACCTGGTGGTGACTGCCCAGAGCCGGCCCGTAGACGCCGGTGACGGTGGCCACCATGGTCCACGGCACGCCATTCCGTACGCCCAGAACCCCCGCCGGCAGCCGGTCGTCGAACACGTCATTCACAGGCGTGCCGAGCTGGCCGGCTCTGACGTCGGGAGTCATCGGCCGCCGGGTGTCCAGCTTGCCCGGGTCCGGCACCAGCAGGATCCCGTACGTCGTCTCGTCGGCGAAGCGAGCCGAGGCGAAGTGGTCGCGGAGCGCGAGCACCGCCCGCTCGCCGGCATCCCACAGCTCGCCGGGGAAGGCCGTCCGCAGGTAGCCGGACGTCACCGCCGGCAGCCCGGTGCGCGCCACCGCTTCGACCACCGACGGGCATCGAGCCCATCCGGACTCGGCCAGCCTCGCGATCTGCTCGTCCTTGAATGACATCACTCACCCAAGACTGCCGCACAGCTGAACCATGCACCTAGTGGAGCGGCACGAGAGGTCAGGCGGTGGCGCGCTCGCGCTGGAAGAGGCGCACGCCGGCCACCCCCAGCGGCAGGAACAGCAGGGCGAACACGGTGCCGACCACGTACGTCAGGTCGATCGGGATGAACATCATCCCGACGAAGGCGGCGAGGTAGACCGCGGTCAGCCACCAGCCCACGACACCCGCCCGGGCGAGCCCCGCGCTCAGCGCGCCAGCCTGGGCACCGCGAGCGCGCCGAGTGCGCCGGCGATCAGGCCGTAGTGCAGCAGGATCGCCGACAACTCCGTCAGGAAACTGTCGCGGGCCAGCGACGTGACGTAGTCGGCGGCCGCGTCCGAGGCCTGGGGCGGGCAGGTCATCATGCCGGCGAACATCAGCACAGGGCTGCTGATCAGGGCGGCGCCGCCGGCGCGCCGCAGGAACCGGCTCGTCCGGCAGGAGTCGTCGGGGAGCACGTCCGGGGCGGGCGTGGCGGTGTGGGTGAGGGGGCTCATGTCGTACCTCCGTGTCTGCAGGTCGTTGCGTGGAGAACTCTCCCGTCGTGGCGCCCTCCGGCGCGTCAGTCGTTTCGTACCGTGATCGCTCCCCGATCCGGCGGACGGCGCACCGGCCGGGTCCGCTGAACGGCGGATGCCGTGGCCTGCGTGAGTCCGCCGTCCGGGGGAGTCGGCCGATGCCGTGCCTGGTTACCATCAGTGGCCATGACGATGACCCGGCTGAGGGACGTCCGCCTCATTCCCCTGGTGTTCGGGCCGCTGATCGGTTTCCTGGCCGTGATGGAGACACTGCTCGACGACTTCTTCGGCGCCAGTGCCACCGCCACCTGGGTCTCGGGTGTCCTGTTGGGGGCCGGGGTGGTGGTCGCGACCTGGTATCCGCTGGCCGGCACGCTCGTGGCGGCCGTCTGCCTGCCGATCCCCGTGGTCGCGTTCGACGCGCCGGGAGTCGGTGGCGCGGCGATGATCGGGATGATCGGGGTGGTGGCGTGGGCCGGCTGGCGCGAGCCGGTCCGGCGCTCACTTCTGGGGTTCTGCGCCGCGGCCGTGTCCTTCGCGAGCACATCGATCTTCGCCGGTCTGTCGTTGTGGGAGTTGTTCTTCATCCCGGCGATCCTGCTGCCCGGCTGGTGCATGGGGCTGCTCGCCCGGCGCAGCGGGGAGCGGGCCGCCAAGCTCGCCGAGCTGGCAGCCGCTCTCGACGCCGAACGTGAGGCGAACGCCCAGGCAGCGGTCGCGCAGGAGCGTACGCGGATCGCCCGGGAGGTGCACGACGCGGTCGCGCACTCGGTCAGCGTGATAACCCTGCAACTGGGAGGCCTGCGCCGGCTGCTCGCCGGCCGCCCGGCCGAGCAGGAGATCGTGGCCGGGCTGGAGCGGCTCGGGCGGCAGACGGTGGAGGAGATGCGCGGCCTGGTCGGCATCCTGCGCGAGCACGTCGACGGCGAACACCCGGCGCCGGTGCCGTCACTGGTCCGCGTCGGCGAGCTGATCTCTGACGTCCGCGCCGCCGGCCTGAAGGTGACCCTGGACTCCCCCGCCGAGCCGCCACAACTTCCGCCCGTCCTGGACCTCACCGCCTACCGGGTGCTCCAGGAAGCCCTGACGAACGTGCTGCGGCACGCCGGAGAGGTGCCGACCGCGGTCACCATCGGCTACACCGACCACGCCCTCACGCTCGAGGTACGCAACGAGCCGGGGCGGCCGGCGCCGGCCGCCAAGCGCGGCGGCCACGGACTGGTCGGCATGCGCGAACGGCTGGCGATGGTCCAGGGGAGCCTGCACACCGGTGTCGAGCCGGACGGCGGGTTCGCGGTCCGCGCCCGGTTCCCCATTCCCCGCACGCGGTAGGAAGAGCGAATGACAATCTCGGTAGCGCTCGTCGACGACGAGGCCATGATCCGCGTGGGCCTGCGGCTGGTGCTCAGCGGCGAACCGGACATCGAGGTCGTCGGCGAGGC
This sequence comes from Nonomuraea sp. 3N208, assembly GCF_052245935.1. NCBI lineage: Bacteria > Bacillati > Actinomycetota > Actinomycetes > Streptosporangiales > Streptosporangiaceae > Nonomuraea > Nonomuraea sp. 3N208. The sequence continues at coordinate 61,782 of NZ_JBQQBR010000016.1, forward strand.
GTCCGACGGTGTCGAGGCCCTCGACCTGGTGGCGCGTACCCGGCCGGACGTCGTCCTCATCGACGTGCGGATGCCCAGGATGGACGGGCTGGAAGCGTCGCGGCGGCTCGTCCGCGACCACCCCGAGAGCAAGGTCATCGTGCTGACCACCTTCGACGAGGACGCCGGGAGACGGACGTGCTGAAGCTGCTGGCCCAGGGCCTGACGAACACGCAGATCGCGGCCCGCCCCTACCTGGGTGAGGCCACGGTCAAGACGCACCTGTCCCGGATCCTGATGAAGCTCAACCTGACCACGCGAGTTCAGGCGGTCGTCTCCGCGTACGAGAGCGGCCTCGTCCGGCCCGGGGAGCAGGACCAACGGTGAGTCAACACGTGCGGAGCATGTTGAGCAGGGCCACCCGCTCCTTTCGAGTCACGAAGAGCCGGTAGTGGTGTTTCACGGCGATCCATGAGGTGGCGTAGCGGCACCAATGGGCGCGGCGCGGGGGACGCCAGCTCTGCGGTCCTTGGCCGCCCTTCGCGATGTTGACGGAGTGGCTGACCGTTAACAGCTCCGGGCGGGTGAGGTCGTTGGCGAAGGCGCGTCGCCGCGCCTGGCTCCATCTGCTGGCGCCCGAGCGCCAGGCGTACGCCAGCGGCACGACATGGTCGACGTCAACCTGCTTTTCGCTCTTCAGCCACTTTCCGTCGTAGGGGCTGTACCAGAGGGCTTTGACCGGGTGACAGGCCGCGTTCTTGCGTACGCGCCGGGCGTCGCGTGCCAGGACCATCTCGCGGGCATCGCACGTGCCCCGGTGATGTGCCCATCGAGGCTGGAAGCGGCGGTGGCTGTAGCCACGGATTGATAAGGGCTTGGCGACCTTCAGCTGGGCCAGCATGCGGCGGGCCACCGCCGCGGCGTCGGTCTGCTCGCGCGTGGTGGCCGACGCCCGCGGGATGCCGGTGCTCGGGACGACCAGGAGAGTCAGCACGGCGACTTGAACCGTCCGTCTCAAGAAGATCATGGTTTGCCCTTACCCCTAACTCGCGCCCATAGCCATCATTACTCATTGTGGTCTCATGAGCACAGCATGTCACCGATAATAGGATCGGCCATTGCCTCCGCCTCCGTTCGGGACAGGGACGAAGGGTGGCAATGGCCACAACATCCCTTCGCCCCCACCGTCCTGGTCTGGGCCACGACCGGAGTGGACCTTGCTGGTCCGCTAGAGGTCGGCCATGCTGAGGGCGACGTCTGACCATGAGGCACGAGGCGTGAGGAGCGGCCATGGGCTCCAATCCGTGGTACATCGTCGGCCTGGACAACGGCGGCACCACGAACAACGCCACCGTCCTCGACTCCTCCGGTCACTACCTCGTACCGGGAATGGCCGAATCCCCCAGCCACGTCCGCGAAGGTCCCGACGCGGCCCTGCAGGCGCTCACCTCAGCCCTGGATCAGGTGCTGGAGCTCACCGGCGTCAGCAGGGCCGCTGTGGCGGGGATCGGGCTGGACACGCCCGGGCCAGCCAGCGCCGACGGAGTGATCTCGGCGCGGGGCTCGACGAACTTCATCCACCCCGAGTGGGGCGGGTACGACATCCGGACGGCGCTCGAGGACAAGCTGCAGCTGCCAGTGGTGTACAGCAACGACGCCAATGCGGCGGCCCTCTACGCCCATCACGCGTACTTCGGCCCGGAGGCGATGCGGCGCTCCTCGGTTTCGGCGATCGTGGGCACCGGGCTGGGCGGCGGAGTCGTCGAGTCCGGGCACGTCGTCAGGGGCGCGTGCGGCATGGCCGGCGAGCTCGGCCACATCGGCCTGCCGCCCGGCGGCCTGCTCGACGACGGGCAAGCCCCACCGGTGTGCAACTGCGGCAATGTCTGCGACGTCGAGAGCATCGCCTCATTGACCGCGATCGAGCGGAACCTGCTGCCCCACTGGCTGACCCGCTTTCCGGACCACGCCCTGGCCGCGGAGCCTCTCGCCTACGCGGCCAAGGCGCTGCGCTCGTACGCCGAACGCGACGACCCCATGGCGCTGGCGATCTTCGAGCAGCAGGCCAAGGCGCTCGGGTGGCTCTTCACCATCGCCGCCAACTTCACCGATCCGCACGCGTACTTCTTGGGCGGAGGGGTGGTGGCGGCCGGCTCCCGGTTCCGGAACTGGCTGCTGGAGCAGGTGCGCCGGCACACGGTGCTCCGCGTCGAGCAGCAGCGGGCCGCGGTCTTCGCCCTCGTCCCCGACCTGGACATGGCCGGGGCTCGGGGTGCGGCGATCGCGGCTCGCGACGCCTTACGCCTTCGCCCCTCGGGCGACTGAGCGGTGCTGATCAGCCGGCTCTGCGGGCGAAGGCCGGCGCATGTTCCGGGCGGGGTCCGAAGCCCACCAACCGGGGAGGAATCTTGCGGAACCCCGGAACCACGCGGGGGAGGACGAGGAGTGCCTTCGGCAGTCCGGACCGTTTGCCCGTGAACTGCGCCTCGAAGACCACCCGTTGGAGCAGCCGCTGTGCACCCTGAATGATCACGGTGGGGAGGTGCCGGCGCCGTTGCACGGCCGCCAGGTCCTTGCGGGTGACGGCGTGCCGGCGCAGGGGTTCGGCCAGGATCGTGGCAGCGGCCACCGCGTCCTGAACGGCCAGGTTGATACCCACCCCGCCGGCCGGGGACATCGCGTGCGCGGCGTCGCCGATGAGCAGCAGCCCGTCGAGATACCAGCGCTTGAGCCGGTTCAGCTTGACGTCGAGCACGAAGACGTCGTCCATGCTCCGCAACTGGTCCACCCGGTCGGCGAGATCCGGCCGCAGGCGGGCGATGCGCTCACGGAACCGCTCCACCCCCTCGGTCCGCAGCCGCGCGTCCGAGCCCTTGGGGGCGAGGTACGCCAGCTGGTAGTAGTCCTCGCGGGCCAGAGAGATCAGCACCTCCGCCCCTCGCGCGGCCGGCGTCACCGCGGCGGGCCCGTCCTTGTCGCGGTCGAACTTGGGCAGCCGGAACCACCAGGCGTCGAAGGGCACGCGGAACTCCTTCGACACCAGGCTCGCGTCCCGGCGCAGCGTGGAGTGCCTGCCGTCGCACGCGACGGTCAGCTCGGCGTGGATCTGCCCTTCGCGGCCGTCCGCCGTGCGGTATCCGACTCCGACGACCTTCCCTCGGTCGCGCAGCAGCGCGGTGGCCTCGGTGTTCATGCGGAGGGTGAAGCCGGGCTCCTCCTCCGCCGCCTTGGCGAGGAAGGAGAGCAGATCCCACTGGGGCACCATCGCGATGTAGTTGTACGGCGCGGGCAGCGTCTCGAAGTCACCCAAGGTGATCGTGCTTCCGTCGCCGGCGGGGAACGCCACCCTGTTCAGGCGGCTCTGCGGCAGGGCTCGGAAGCCCTCACCGAGGCCGAGCTCGTCGATGAGCCGGACGGTGGAGGGGTGAACGGTGTCACCCCGGAAGTCGCGCAGGAAGTCGCCGTGCTTCTCCAGCACGGTGACGTCGATGCCCGCCCTGGCCAGCAGCAGGCCCAGCATCATGCCCGCCGGGCCACCGCCGCACACCAGGACGCCGGTGCTTTCAGCCATCATGATCGTCCCTTCTGTGCGCTCCTTTCCTCCATCAGCATGCCCGCTACGGGCCAAAGAATTCATCATGGGATGAAAATTGTTGGGGGCGGCCCGGAGACTCCGCGCCGCCCCACGGTGACGCCCTAGATCTTGCCGACGCCCGCTCCTGCTTGGACCTTCGCGGGGACGATCGCCGGGTCGTCGAGCGTGTAGGAGTAGTACGTACCGGGCTCGACGACGCTGCCCGCCGTCTCCGGCGCGCCCGAGTTGACGTAGACGTTGCGCCGTTCGACCACCCGGCCCGGGTCGCTCTCCGCGTAGCCGACGTGGATCGGGTGGGCGACGTTCTCGAAGTAGTTGCCCTCCACCAGCACTCCGGCGTTCTGCGTGGACGCGATGCCGTACAGGGAGTTGTTCCTGTAGTAGTTGTTGAACACGTGCACCGGCTCGCCGAAGCGGGCACGCGGGTGGCGCTGGTCGGTGCCGTCGAAGAAGTTGTGGTGGTAGGTGACCCGCAGCTTGCCGATGTCGGCGGTGTAGGTGTCGGAGTGGCCGAGCAACATCGCCTTGCTGTGGTGGTGGAACTTGTTCCAGGAGACGGTGACGTAGTCCGACTCCCGTTTGATGTCCAGCAGGCCGTCGTACCCGGCGGACAGGTCGTTGTGGTCGATCCACACGTGGTGTGCCTTGTTGGTGACGCTGATGGAGTCGTCCTCGGCGTCGGTGAACCTGATGTTGCGGATGATCACGTTGTTGCCGGGGCGGGTCGTGGAGCCGAGCTGGAGGCCGCCGCCGGTGATCTCGGCGGTCGAGCCGACGCCGATGATGGTCTTGTTGGCGACCACCGTGACCATGTCGCTGATCTGGATGCGGCCCTGGATGCGGAGGATGTAAGCCCCCGCCCGGCCGGCGTAGTCCTGCAGCTGGGCGCCCGTGGTGATGGTGACCTCGGTGCCGGCCGCGCCGCCGGTGGCGCCATTCTGGCCGAGGGCGTTCACGGAGGCGAACCCGATCGGGCCGTCCGCGGCGCTCGCCGGCGCCGGTACCAGGGCGATGACCAGCGCGGCGGCCGCGACAAGTCGGAAGAGCATGGCGGCCTCCTCAGATCTTCCCAGTGCCGGAGCCGGCGGTGACCGACGCCTTCACCGTGTTCGGGTCGTCCAGGGTGTAGCTGTAGTAAGTGCTGGGCTCCTGCACGCTGCCGCTGCAGTCCGGCGTGCCGGACTCGTCGACGAACACGTTGTTGCGGGCGACGCACCGGCCGCCCGGGCCGGCGTACGAGTTGCTGACCGGCTCCTCGACCCGCTCGAAGTAGTTGCCTTCGACCAGGCAGCCGGCGTTCGCCTGGCAGGCCACTCCGACGTCGGTGTTGTAGACGTAGTAGTTGTTGAACACGTGCACCGGCTCCCCGAACCGCACCCGCGGGTTGCGCTGCGGCGTCCGGTCGAACCAGTTGTGGTGATAGGAGACCTTCAACCGGCCCACGTCCTGCGCGTCGTTGTCGTCGTCGTGGCCGAGCAGCATGGTCTTGGTGTGGTCGTGCACGTGGTTCCACGAGACGGTGACGTACGACGACCCGCGCTTGATGTCGACCAGCCCGTCGTAGCCGTCGGCCAGGTCGTTGTGGTCGATCCAGATGTGGTGGCTGAACATCTGGACGTTGATCGAGTCGTCGGTGGCGCCCCGGAAGACGAGGTTGCGGACGATGACGTTGTGCACGGCGTTGGCGGGCGGCGAGGTGATCGAGTCGTCCGCGGCCAGGCCGATGTTGAACCCGCCCCCGGTGATGCCGGACGCGGCGCCGACGCCGACGATCGTCTTGTCGGAGGCGACGTTGTGCATGCCGGCCGGCACTGTGACCATCCCGCGGACGCAGATGTTCAGCGGCCCGCTCTGGCCGATCGCGGTGATCAGTTCTCCGGCCGTGTCCACCTCGACCGTCGGACCACCGGCGCCGCCCGTGGTGCCGTTCTGGCCCCAGGCGTTGACGGTGGCGAACCCCGTGGGCGTACCCGATGTGTCGCACGTGCCGGGCGGGGGCAACGTCGGGCTGGTCGGCGGGTCGGTCGGGCCCCCGATGTCCGTCACCAGCACGTCGTCGAACGAGGCACTGGCGTAGTAGCCGGCCAGGCCCGCCCGTCCCGAGCCGATCGAGGTGTCCGTCACCGTGGCGACCTGCACGTTGTTCACGAAGCCGCGCAATGTCGTGCCGAATGCTTCGAGCCGGAGGGTGTACCAGTCACTGGTGGCCACCGTGGCCGTGGCGAGCGTGATCGGCGTGCCGCCGGTGCGCTTGCCCAGGACGACCGTGCCGGCGCTGCTCAGGCCGAGGAAGTAGTAGGTGCTGGTGGTCTGCGCCCGGGCCAGCACCGCGACGTGCCGGCCCGAGCCGTTGAACGCGATCGGCCTGACCTGCGCCTGCACCGCCTGGTCGCCCCATCCGGCCCCGGCCCCGGCCACCGCGCGGGCGTCCGCGCTGGTGCCGGACTGCCGGTACGCCCTGGAGCCGTCGGTCACCACCGACCAGCTGCCGCCGGACCTCGACCACCCCGTGGCGTCACCGTCCTCGAAGTCGTCGCCGAGCAGCGTGGCGGCGGACGCGCTGGGCACCCCCAGCAGCACCGTTGCCGCGGCCGTCGCGGCGGCAACACCCGCCGCGAGCGCGGCGAGCACTGATCGTCTGCTTCTGCGCACCATGGAGCCTCCGGTTGTGAAGGCGACCGAGCGCACTCGACCCTCGCGAGGGGGTACGCGCCCGATCGCAGTGGCGAACCGGAACCCGTCGCGACATGAACGGGTTCCTCACTGCATGTGGTGTTGCGCGTAAGCTCGCGAGCTTCACACCTTTATGCAACCGATTGTTAGACGAGTCAATGCGTAGGGATGTGCAGTTTTGTTGCAGTCCCCCAAGCTCTGGAGCAGATCGTGCAAGCGATTGTAGAAAACGACCTGTGCTGGAGCGCGACGATGCTTGATAGGTTTTGCGGCAAGTGGGCCGAAAGTCCGAATCGGCGGCCCGCGCGCTGATCCTGGAGACGCCTTGACGGTTACGGCCTGGGTGGCGGTGGCCGCCTTTGTCACCGCGTACACGTTGATCGCCACAGAGAAGGTGCACCGGGTGGCGGCGGCGCTCGGCGGGGCCGGGATCATGTTGCTGATCCATGCCACCAACGCCGACGCGGCGTTCTTCGACGAGCACGCCGGGATCGACTGGAATGTGATCTTCCTGCTGCTCGGCATGATGGTCATCGTCGGCGTACTCAAGCAGACCGGCGTCTTCGAGTACCTCGCCATCTGGGCGGCCAAGCGGGCCAGGGGCAGGCCGTTCCGGCTCATGGCGCTGCTGATCGTGATCACCGCGTCCGCGTCGGCGCTGCTGGACAACGTGACGACCGTGCTGCTGATCGCGCCGGTGACGTTCCTGGTGTGCGAGCGGCTGGCATTGCCCGTAGCGCCGTTCCTGATCGCCGAGGCCATGGCGTCCAACATCGGCGGCGCCTCCACGCTGGTCGGCGACCCGCCGAACATCATCATCGCCAGCCGGGGCGGGCTGACCTTCAACGACTTCCTCGTGCACATGGCGCCGCTGATCATCGTGCTGGTCGCGGTGTTCGTCGGGCTGTGCCGGTGGCTGTTCAGGAAGTCGTTCAGGTACGACCCAGAGCTCGCCGCGGAGATCATGACGTTGAACGAGCGGGAGGCCATCGCCGACCACCGGCTGCTCTGGCAGTCTCTGGCCGTGCTCGCGCTGGTGATGGCGGCGTTCGTGCTGCATCCGGTGCTGCATTACGAGCCGTCGGTCGTGGCGCTGCTGGGGGCCGGGGTGCTGGTGGCGGCGACCAAGGTGACGACCGAGGACGCCATCCGCGAGGTGGAGTGGCCGACCCTGGTGTTCTTCGCGGGGTTGTTCGTGATGGTCGGGGCGCTGGTGGAGACCGGCGTGATCCGGCAGATCTCGGAGGCGGCGGCGCAGGCCACCCACGGGCAGCTCGCGCTGACGACCATGTTGCTGCTCTGGGTCTCGGCCGGGTTGTCGGCGGTCATCGACAACATCCCGTACGTCGCCACCATGAGCCCCATCGTCGCGGACCTGGTCCAGGCGAACGACGGGGCCCAGGTGCTGTGGTGGGCCCTGGCCATCGGCGCCGACCTGGGTGGCAACGCCACGGCCGTCGGCGCGGCGGCCAACGTGGTGATCCTCGGCATCGCCGCCCGCAACGGCACCCCGATCAGCTTCTGGCAGTTCACCAAGTACGGGATCGTGGTGACGTTCGTGACCGTGGCGTTGTCGACGCCGTACCTGTGGCTGCGTTACCTCACCTGAGCGGCAACGGCCCTTCGGTCCCCTGGCGCGGGCCGAAGATACGGCGCTCGCTCTCGTCGATGGGCGCGTCGTTGATGCTCGCCTCCCTGCGCCGCATCAGCCCGGACTCGTCGAACTCCCACTGCTCGTTGCCGTAGCTGCGCCACCACTGCCCGGAGGCGTCGCGGGACTCGTACTGGAAGCGGACCGCGATGCGGTCGCCCAGCACCGCCCACAGCTCCTTCCGCAGCGCGTAGTCCAGCTCCCTGTCCCATTTGCGGCGCAGGAACTCCCTGATCTCGTCGCGCCCCTTGAGGAACTCGTCGCGGTTGCGCCAGACGGAGTCCTCGGTGTACGCCAGCGCGACGCGGTCCGGGTCGCGCGTGTTCCAGGCGTCCTCGGCGGCCTGGACCTTGATGCGGGCGGTCTCTTCCGTGAACGGCGGGACAGGTGGGCGGGTCATGGAACCTCCTGGAGAACGTACGTTCTCCGGTAGCCTAGAGAACGACCGTTCTCCAGGCAAGTGAGGTGGCATGGAACACGCGGAGCGGGTCCTCGTCGCGGCGGGCGAGCTGTTCTACGGGCGCGGCCTGCGGGCGGTGGGCATGGACGACGTGCGCGCGGCATCCGGGGTGTCGCTCAAGCGGCTCTACCAGTGTTTCCCGTCCAAGGAGGCGCTGGTCGTGGCGTATCTGGAGCGGCGGGACGAACGGTGGATGTCCTCGCTCACGTCATACGTCGAGCAGCGCGAGAACAAGATCGCCGCTGTGTTCACGTGGCTGGAGCGGTGGTTCGCGGAGGACGACTTCCGCGGGTGCGGGTTCGTCAACGCCTACGGGGAGCTGGGCGCCACGTCGGAGGCGGTGCGTGAGGTGGTGCGGCGGCACAAGCAGCGGCTGCGCGACTATCTGCGCGGGCTGGCCACCGAGGCGCGGACGGCGGACCCGAACCTGCTCGCCGAGCAGCTGCTCGTGCTGGTCGACGGGGCCACCGTCACCGCGATGGTGAATCCGCCGGGCGCGGCGACGGCGGCACGGGCGGCCGGCCAGGCCGCCGCCGCGGCTGTCACAGCAGCTTGTCGAGAGTGATGGGCAGGTCGACGATCCGCTTGCCGGTGGCGTGACGTACGGCGTTCGCGACGGCCGCGCCGACACCTGTGATGCCGACCTCGCCCACACCGACCAATCCGAGCGGCATGGTCGGGTCCGGCTCGTCCAGCCAGTGCACGTCGATGCGGGGGATGTCGGCGTGCACGGGCACGTGGTATTCGCTCAGGCTCGCGTTCACGATCCGTCCGGTGCGCGGGTCGACCAGCGTCTCCTCCGACAGCGCCAGGCCGATGCCCATCACGATGCCGCCACGAAGCTGACTGGCCACCAGCTTGGCGTTGATCACCCTGCCGACGTCGAACACACCGAGCCAGCGCGACACCCGCACCTCACCGGTGTCCCGGTCCACCCGCACCTCGCAGAACTGCGCCCCGCACGCCGCCTTCACCCAGCGCCTCATGTCGCGAAGTGTCCCCACCATGCCGAGCGCGCCCGGCTTGATCTCGCTCTCCAGGTGGTCGCGCCCCGCCCGGGTCAGGATGGCCGCGTACGTCTCGCCGCTCACCCCGTGGAAGAGACCGCCGTCGCGGGCCTCCAGGTCGGGCAGCCGCCGGCCGCGCAACGGCGAGTCCGGGGCCCGGCGTGCCAGCGCCAGCGCGGACTCCTTGAGCTTGCGGCAGGCGGCCAGCACGCTCGACGCCACGCTCGCGGTCTGTATCGAGCCACCCGCCATGGCGCCCAGCGGCAGCTCGGAGTCGCCGGACTCGACGCGTACGGCCTCCAGCGGCACGCCCAGCTCATCGGCGGCGATCTGCGCCTGCACCGTGGCCGCGCCCACCCCGATCTCGGCCATGGCGCAGCGCACCACGACCCCGCCGTCCGCGGACAGCCGCACGGCGGCGCTCACCGGCAGGTGCATCGCGGGGTGGTACGCGGTCGCGACGCCCATGCCGACGAGCCACCGCCCGTCCCGCATGGCGCCGGGCCGCGGGTCCCGCTCGTTCCAGCCGAACCGCTCGACCCCCAGCGCGTACGCCTCCCGCAGGAATCGCCGGGCGAACCGCTTGCCGTCCACCGGGTTGCGCTCGGGCTCGTTGCGCATGCGCAGCTCGATCGGGTCCATACCGAGCTCCCAGGCCAGCTCGTCCACGGCCGACTCCACGGCGAAGGTGCCGATGGACTCGCCCGGCGCCCGCATGGGGGTGTTGGGGAGCAGGTCGAGCTGCACGAGGTGCTGGCGCAGGTGAATGTTGGGGGCGGCGTAGAGGTGCCGGGAGGCCGAGGTGATCTGCTCCTGCCAGCCTCCGACCCTTCCCGTCCTGGCCACACTGGTGTGGATCAGGGCGGTGAGCGTGCCGTCCTTGTCGGCGCCCAGCGCGACCCGCTGTGTGCTGGGGGTACGGCCGCCGACCGTGTGGTAGACGCCCGCCCGCGTGAGCGCCAGCCGCACCGGCCGGCCGGTCGCCCGCGCGGCCAGCACGGCGAGCAGCGTGCCCGCCCAGATCGGGCCCTTGCCGCCGAATCCGCCGCCCACGAACGGCGCCAGCACCCGGATGTTCCGCTCCGGCACGCCGAACCGCAGCGCGAGCTGCTTGCGCACCCACGGGATGCCCTGCGTGGCCTCGTGCACGGTCAGGTGGTCGCCGTTCCAGGCGGCGGTGGTGGCGTGCGGCTCGATGGCGTTGTGGTTGTGCGGCGGCGTGGTGAACCGCAGGTCCACCGACACCGGTGCGGCCTCCAGCGCGGCCTTCGCATCGCCCTTGTCGGCCTCGCTCTCCAACAGCATGCTGCGCTTCTGCGGGGTGGCATTCGGCTCCTCCGCCGAGAAGTCCACCACGGCCGGCAGCTCCTCGTACGCGGGCCGCACCAGGGACGCCGCGTGCCGCGCGGCCTCGTGCGTCTCGGCGACCACGACGGCCACCGGCTGGCCGTTCCAGTGCACCTCGTCGGTGGCCAGGTAGTTGACCGACGTCCCGGAGGCCATCGCACCGAGGGGGTCCAGGAGGCTGACCTTGAAGGGCTTCATGGCGGGGCCGTTCTCGTGGGTGAGCACCTCGATCACGCCGGGTACGGCGCGGGCGGCCGCGGTGTCGATGGCGGTGATGCGGCCGCGGGCGATCGTCGCGTGGACCAGGGCGGCGTAGGCGAGGTCCGGGTAGTGGTGCTCGGCCGCGTAGCGGGCCTCGCCGGTGGCCTTGGCCCGGCCGTCGAGCCGGTCGATCGGCCGGCCGACGTATTTCGTGCCGGTCGCGCGCTCGATCTCGGTCGTGGTCATGCCGCTTCCCCTCCGTTGGTCAGCTCGCGCAGTGTGGCCGTGATCGTGGCGCGGGCCAGGCCGCTCTTGAACGCGTTGCCCGGCCGCGGGGTCGCGTCCGCCAGTTCGGCGTCGGCCGCACGGCGGAACGCCTCCTCGGTCGCCGGGCCGCCGAGCAGCGCCTGCTCGGCCTCGCGCGCCCGCCACGGCTTGGGGGCGACGCCGCCCAGCGCCAGGCGGACGTCCATGATCGTCCCGTCCCTCACTTCCACCGCCGCCGCCACGGAGACCAGCGCGAACGCGTACGACGCCCGGTCGCGGACCTTGCGGTAGCTGGAAGGGACGGCGATCGGCGGCACCTCGACGGCCGTGATCAGCTCGTCGGCCGCGAGCGCGGTCTCGACCTGCGGCGTGTCGCCGGGCAGCAGGTGGAAGTCCGCCAGCGGGATCCGGCGCGTGCCGCGCACGCTCCGGGCCTCGACGACGGCGTCCAGGGCGAGCAGGGCCACGGACATGTCCGACGGATGCGTGGCGATGCAGCTGTCACTCACGCCCAGGATCGCGTGGGAGCGGTTGAACCCGCCGATCGCGTCACAGCCGGCGCCGGGCTCGCGCTTGTTGCAGGCCGACGCCTGATCGTAGAAGTATGGGCAGCGGGTGCGCTGCAGCAGGTTGCCGCCCACGGTCGCCATGTTGCGCAGCTGGGCCGAGGCGCCGGCCAGGATCGCCTGCGACAACACCGGAAAGCGGGTCCGGACCCGGCGGTCGGCGGCCAGAGTGCTGTTGCGCACCAGCGCCCCGATCCGGAGGCCGCCGCCGGGCAGCTCGGCCACCTCGTCGAGCGGCAGCCCGGTGACGTCCACGACAGTGAGAGGCCGCTCGATGCCCTCGCGCATGAGGTCGACCAGGTTGGTGCCGCCGCCGAGGAACTTGGCGCCGGAGTCGGCGGCCACCGCCTGCACGGCCGCGTCGATGTCGGGCGCCTTGACGTACGCGAACGGTCTCATCCGGCCACTTCCTTGATCGCGTCCACGATGCCGTTGTAGGCGCCGCAGCGGCACAGGTTGCCGCTCATCCGCTCCCTGATCTCGGCCTCCGTGAGCTCCGGAGCGCCTGCGGAGACCGCGCTCGGCATGCCCGCCGCATACTCATCGAGCATGGCGATCGCCGAGCAGATCTGACCCGAGGTGCAGTAGCCACACTGGAGCCCGTCGTGGCGGACGAACGCCTCCTGCAGGGGGTGCGGGGTCACGCCCTCGATGGTGGTGATCTCCCTGTCGGCGTATTGGACGGCCAGGGCCAGACAGGCGTTGATCCGCACGCCGTCGGCGAGGACCGTGCACGCGCCGCAAGCGCCCTGGTCGCAGCCCTTCTTCGGGCCCGTCACGCCCAAGCGCTCGCGTAGCGCGTCGAGCAGGCTGACCCATGGCTCGACGTCGAGCTTCTCTTCGGTGCCGTTCACTCGCATCCGTATCTCGGTCACATCTCGGGACGTTAACAGAACATCGTCCACTTAACAAGAGAACGATGTTCTTTTAACGCCTGGGCCTTATCCTGAGACCGCGATGACTTTCCTCAGGGCCAGACGGCCGGAGCACAAGCAGCAGCGGCGCGAGGCGATCCTCGACGCCGCGCGCGAGCTCGCCATGGCCTCGGGCGTGCGGAACGTGAGCCTGGGCGCGGTCGCGGAGGCCGTCGGCCTGGCGAAGTCCAACATCGTGCGCTATTTCGGCACCCGCGAGGAGATCTACCTCCACCTCGCCACCGAGGAGTGGGGGCAGTGGGCGGAGGCGGTGCGCGAGCGGTTGCGGCACGCCTCCGGCACACCCGAGGTGGTGACGGTGCTGGCGGAGACGCTGGCCGCGCGGCCGCTCTTCTGCGACCTGCTCAGCCACACCTCCACCAGCCTGGAGCACAACGTGTCGGTCGAGGCGGCGTACACGTTCAAGCGGGCCGTGGTGGGCGTGGTCGGCGAGCTGGGCTCAGAGGTGGCGGGCATCACCGACCTCACGGTCAACGAGGCGATCGAGCTCGTCATGGGCGCCGCCGGCCTGGGCGGCCTGCTCTATCCCGCCGCCAACCCCTCCCCCACGCTGGCCGAGGTCTACGCCCGTTACCCCGAGCTCGGCGCCACCTGCCCCCAGATGGTGCCCATGCTCGTCCGCATGCTCAGCGCGCTCGCCGCCGGCCTGCCGACGCTCCGGTGAAAGTTTCACCCGAATCCAGGCATTCTTCGCGGTCGCCCGGCTGATTCCTGTACATCGCGGCGGATTGGGAAGAGCGTGTGCCGAACCGGTTAATCCCAACGGAAGGGCACCCGCTATGAGCAGACTCGCGGCGTTCCTCGCACTCCTCGTCTCGGTGCTGATCGTCCCGGCCGCTCCCGCGCACGCCGCGGTCGGGCTCCGGGTCAGCGGCGCCAGGATCGTGGAGGCCAACGGGAACGCGTTCATCATGCGCGGCGTCAGCCACGCGCACACCTGGTACACGAGCCAGACGAGCTCCTTCGCCAACATCAAGGCGCTGCGCGCCAACACGGTTCGCGTGGTGCTGAGCGGCGGCCGATGGCCGGCGAACGGGACCGCCGACGTGGCCAACGTCGTCTCGCTGTGTCGGCAGAACCGGTTAATATGCGTGCTCGAGAACCACGACACCACCGGGTACGGCGAGCAGAGCGGCGCGTACACGCTCGACCAGGCGGTCACCTACTGGAACAGCGTCAGGAGCGCGCTCACCGGCACCGAAGACTTCATCGTCATCAACATCGGCAACGAGCCCTACGGCAACAACAACGTCTCCGCCTGGACCAGCGCGACCACCAGCGCCATCAGCCGGATGCGCAGCCTGGGCTTCCAGCACCTGCTGATGGTGGACGCGCCCAACTGGGGCCAGGACTGGCAGTTCACGATGCGGGACAACGCCCAGGCCGTCTTCAACGCCGACGCGCAGCGCAACACGGTCTTCTCGGTCCACATGTACGGAGTCTTCGACACGGCCGCGGAGATCACCGCGTACCTCAACGCGTTCCAGACCGCCGGGCTGCCGCTGGTGATCGGGGAGTTCGGGCACAACCACTCCGACGGCAACCCCGACGAGGACACCATCATGGCCCAGGCCCAGCAGCGGGGCGTCGGCTACATCGGCTGGTCGTGGAGCGGCAACAGCGGGGGCGTCGAGTACCTCGACATGGTCACCAACTTCAACCCTGCCCAGCTGACCTCTTGGGGCCAGCGCATCTTCAACGGCGCCAACGGCATCGGGGCGACCTCGCGCGAGGCGACGTACTTCGGCGGCGGCAGCACCGACACCACCCCGCCGACGACACCCGGCACGCCGTCGGCCTCGAACGTGACCTCCAGCGGCGCCAACCTGACCTGGGCGGCCTCCACCGACTCGGGCGGCTCGGGCCTGGCAGGCTACAACGTCTACCGCGAGCAGGGCGCCACCGACACACTCCTTGGGCAGAGCACGACCAACTCGATCACGCTGACCGGGCTGAGTGCCTCGACCCAGTACCAGGTGTATGTGCGGGCTCGAGACGGCTCCAACAACCTGTCAGGCAACTCCCCCACCACGACCTTCACCACCACGTCGGGAGGCGGCGGACCGGGCAGCTGCACGGCCACGGGGACCGTGCAGAGCCAGTGGAGCACCGGCTACGTCGTTCAGGTCACCGTCACCAACACCGGCTCTGTGCCCATCAACGGCTGGACGGTCACGTTCCCGGTGCCCAATGGCCACACGATCATCGGAGGCTGGAACACCACGATGAGCATCAGCGGGCAGGCCGCCACGGCCCGCAGCGTGAGCTACAACGGCCCCCTCGCCCCGGGCGCCTCGGCGAACTTCGGCTTCCAGGCCACCCGCCCCAGCGGCGACAGCGCGACCCCAGGCCCCTACACCTGCACCCCGTCCTGACCCACAATCGTGTCCTCGCCGGGCCCGAGCCGGCCCGGCGAGGACATGCCGGTGTCAGATCTTGATGACGACGACGCGGTCGCCGCAGAGGGCGGCGAGGTCCTCGGGGTCGGACGTGAGGGCGGTAACGGGGCCGGGAGCGGCGAGGGCAGTGGCGCACAACATGGCGTCGATGGCGTGCTTGGGGCCGTGGAGCCCGGCGTCGGCGAGCAAGGCTGCAGCGCGACGGGCGATGAACTCGGTGACCGGCTCGACGATAATGCGGGACAGGGTCCATCCCAGGGCCGGGCGGCTGATGCGGGGGTGGACCACCTCAACGAGGGTGGCCGCGCTGGTGACCACGCGCACATCATCGGCTCGGGCCAGGGCGAGCCATTCGGTTACCTCGAGATCGCGGAGCACGGCCTTGGCCAGCCCTTCGCTGTCGAGGACCAGCGTGCCGGCCGGCATGGTGGTCGGGCGCGTCATACGGCGTCCGCCCCGCCGGCCTGCCGCTGCTGCACACGGGCACGCTGCAACTGATCGCGCCTGGCCTGGATCGCTTCCTCCGTGATGGGGCCGTGTTCGGCCTCCGCGACAGCGATGAGTTCGTTAAGGTTGTCGCGTTCGATCTGGCGGGCGACGGCGGCGGCGACGTAGGCGGACAGGCCGGAAGGGCCGCTGCGGGCGCGGGCGGCCTCGGCGACGTCACGGGGCATGGTGATCGAATATTTCCCGGTAGGCTCGCTCATGCTCTCTATGCTACCTCTAATGCTACCGGGGCGCCGGTCAGGTGAGCGCTTGGGAGGGTGCGGTCAGGAGGGGGAGCATGACCTCGACGCGGGTGCCCGCGCCGGGCTCGCCGGCGACCACGCAGATGCCGCCCAGCTCGGCCGCCCGCTCGCGCATCGACCCCAGGCCCACGCCCGCCCGGTACGACGCGGGCAGCCCCTTGCCGTCGTCGCTGATCAGCACCCGCAGCACCGCCTGCTCCCGCTGGATCACTATCCGAGCCAGCGACGCGTCGGCGTGCTTGCGGATGTTGGTCAGGGCCTCCTGGACGATCCGGTAGACCGCTACCTCGACGGCCGCGGGCAGGTCCCGCAGGTCGCCCTCGACGTCCACCTCGACCTCCGTGTCCGGCGACGACTGCCCGGCCAGGTCGCGGACGGCCCTGGCCAGGCCGAGGTCGTCGAGCGCGGGCGGGCGCAGGCCGTACACGAGCTCGCGGATGTCCCTGGTGACCGCGCTCATCCCGGTGTGCAGGTCCTTGAGCAGCTCGTCGGCCGCATCTGGGGATCTCTTCAGGCTGAGCCTGGCCATGTTGATGGTCATGGCCATGGCGGAGAGGGTCTGGCCGAGCCCGTCGTGCAGGTCGCGGCGCAGGCGGCGGCGTTCCTCCTCCCTCGTGGTGAGGATGCGCTCGCGGGAGCGTTGCAGGTCGGCGGCCATGCGGACGGCGTGGGCGACGTCGGCGGCGTACGGGGTGAGCGTGGCCAGCACCCGCTCGTTGTGCGCGGCAGGGAAGCGGCGCGGCCCAGGCGGTCCGACGAGAAGGCGGCCGACGCGCTCCCCGTGCCACACCAGGGGCACCTCGCGCGGGCTGTCGCCCACCCGGCCGCTCTCCACGTACCGGGGCTCGCCGTCGGCCACCTCGACGGCCACGCCCTCGACCGCCAGCCCGTCACGCAGCACGCTCACCACCGAGGTCAGCGCCTTGGCCGGGTCGCCGCGGCGCACGGCCTGGGTGAGGCGCTCGGCGAGCACGCCGGGGTCGCCGACGGCCCCGTACAGGAGCCGGTCCACGAGCCGCTGCAGCGCCCGCCGCAGCGGCTGGAAGAACGCCCCCGCGAACAGCGCGGCGGCGATCCCGGCCACCTGGCCGTAACCGGAGACCAGCACGCTCGACAGCGTGCTGGCGGCGAAGTAGACCGCGCTGACCACGGCCACCAGCCCGGCCGCCACGAAGGCGCGGCTGATCACCGTGTCGACGCCATAGAGCCGGTAACGCATCACCGAGAACGCGACCGCGACCGGGATGAGCGCCGCCCAGACGACCGCGGGCCACATCAGGTCCTGGTCGAACACGGTGGCGACCAGGAACACGATGTACCCGGAGAACGCCAGCAGCGGCCAGCCGATCTGCCGCCTGGTGACCGGGTCCGCGCGCCGCATCCGCAACGCCAGCGACAGCGCGGCCACCGCCATCGAGATGTAGATGCCGGTCCAGGCGATCACCGAGATCGTCTCCGCGTACGGGGCGACCGCCGGGATCTGCAAGGGATTGGGGATGACCACCGGGTACGGGTAAGCCTCAGGTGGCGGGGGCGGCCGGAACGTCGAGCGCGCGAAGTTGGCGGTGATGGAGGCGTAGCCCAGCACCAGGGCGACCCGCCAGCGCTTGGAAGGCAGGTGGCCGTCAGGGGAGTACAGCGGCAGCACCATCGCGAGCAGCACGCCGCACACCGCCCAGCCGATGTTTGTGGGAAGGCGCAGGTAGCCGGCGGTGAGCAGGTCGCCGGAGGAGGCGGCGCGGAACATCAGCGCGGCGGAGACGTCGCTGAGCCCGCCCCCGAAGCCGCCCACGCACATCAGCCACGCCATGTTCAACCGGGGGCGGTGGAAGAGCAGGAAGGCGCCGACCGCGGGGAACGTCAGCGCGGCGGCGGTCTGCGGCGACACGGTCCTGGACGGGATCCACGCGGCGGGCAGCCGGCTCCAGATGATCACCGCGGCGACGGCGAGGACGGGAGACGCCACCGCCATGACGACGGCAACGACCCGCGCCGCCTTCGCCCGGGCGGAGAGTTCGCGGAGCTCGCGGGCTTCGGCGAGTTCGGCCATCATGCTTGTCCGCCTCTCCGGTCCCGCGCGCTGTCCTGGCCCCGCGAATGTGGCAGGGCCAGGACAGAATAGGCGCTACTGGACCGTGACGGTGGCTTGAGCGGTGATGGTTGTGCCCTGAACCTGGCCGGTCACGGTGAACGTGCCCGGCTGGGCGTACCGGTCAGGGCTGATGGCCTCCCAGGTGACGGCGACGGAGCCGTCCTTCGACCCGTCGTTGTACGTCGCCACGACGGTCTTCGGCAACGACGGCGCCACCCCGGCCCGCGTCGTGACCGCTTCCTCCGCGATCGACGTGATGGTCACGGCCGCGGTGGTGCGGACGTACACCGTGGCCTGGACGGGCTGGCGGACGCCCTCGGCGAGCCCGGAGACGGTGAAGCTGGTCCCACCCGTCTTCACCTGGTCGGGCGTCACCTGCTGCCAGGTGACGGCGGCCGTGCTGCGGGCGCCGTCCGCGTACAGGGTCTCCACGGTGGCCGGCAGCTTGGGCAGCGTGTCGACCAGGGTGGGGACGTGCACGGGGCGCACGGAGTCCGGCGGGACCTCGTACACCTTGACCTCAAGCAACCCGACCGACGCCCCGCCGGCCTCGAGCTGGACGCGCAGCCTCGAGGTCGTGACGGTGTCGAAGGAGACGGTGTTGTAGGCGTCGGTCGCCTTCGGGTAGGAGGCGACGCCGGTGACGTCCTCGAAGGAGTCCCCGTCCCACTGCTGGATCTTCCACGAGGCGGGCAGGCGCACGCCGCCGCCGTCGTCGAAGAAGTACACGTCGGCCTTGTTCACCCGCACCGTCGACGGCCACTCGAGCTGCACCCACTGGGTGCCCTGCTGCGGCCAGGTGCCCCAGCGCGGGTTGGCGCCGTCGTTGGAGCGCGGCGGGTCTATGCCGTCGTTGATGGCGGTGACCCGCTCCCATGGCGAGGTGTAGGAGGCGGTGGGCGTGGCCTTGGGCGCCACGTTCACCTGCGCGGCCTGGGCCGTGGCGGTGACGGTCACGGTCGCGGAGCCGCTCTTCTCGCCGTCCGTGGCGGTGAGCTCCAGCCGGTACGTGCCCGGCTCGGAGAACGAGACGACCGTGCTCGTGCCCGTCGGGTCGGTGAAGAACGCCTCACCGGGCCCGTCCACCTTGGCCCACTGGGTGGTGAGCGTGCCCTTCGGCAGCGCGTCGTCCTTGGCCACCGCGTCGATCCTGGCCTGGCCGGGGCGGCTGAAGGCGGGATCCACCACGGCCGCCACGTACGGGGCCCGGTTGGTGACCGAGCCGGCGTCCGCGCCGGTCTGGTACGCCTGGATCTCCTTCAGTCCTGTGGCGTAGCCGGGCCGGTGGGTGACCAGGACGCGCAGCTTCTGCGCCATGACGGCCGGGAAGCGGACCTCGTTGAGGTTCGCCCGCGGGTAGACCGGCTTCCTGGCCTGCCCTGGCACGTCCTTCCAGGTGTCGCCGTCCTGGTACTGCACCGAGTAGAAGGCGGGCTCGCTGTACCCGGCCGCCTTGCGGTCGTTGTAGAAGTACAGCTTGACCTGGTCGACCTTCTGGGCCGAGCCGAGGTCGACCTCCAGCCAGTCCTGGGCCTTGCCGGAGCCCTTGCTGCCCCAGTACGGCTCGTTGATCGTGAACCCGTCCACCGCACCGGCCGGGTCGCCGTGGGAGGCGGTGGCGGACTTGACCAGGTTCGGGCGGGTGGAACGCAGGTCCACGCCGGCCTTCTGGAACAGGTCCTCGACCCGGTCGCCTTCGAGCTCGACCTGGGCGGGTGCCTTCATCGCGGCCGCCTTCTCCGCGTGCACCACAGTGCCCCCCTCGACCTGGCCGGTCTTCGGGTCCCACACCGCGTGCTCGAGTCCGGAGAGGGTGACCTTGCGCTTGCCGTCGATGAGGATGGAGTAGCCCTCGGGCACGCCGGCGTAGTGCGTGGTGCCGTCGCCCGGCTTGTCCCACACGATGGTGAGGTCGTTGCCCCGGTAGTTGATGCCGTTGACGGTGAAGTGGTCCCAGCCGATGTCCACCGGCCACAACTCGACCTTGCCGTCCGAGCGCGGGCGCAGGCCCATGACATCCTCGATGACGGTCCAGTTGCTGCTGCCCAGGATCGTGTGGTGGATCCAGGAGCGGTAGCCGATGGTCTTGGTGGTCTTGTTCCAGTCGGCCCAGAACTCGTTGGCGTCGGGGTAGCGGGTGTCCCCGCCGACGTACTGCGACCAGGCGTTCCAGTAGAGCAGCTGCTTGTACTGGTCGGCCGTGATGTATGGCGTCTGGTACTGCCGCATCGCCTTGGAGAAGAACGCGAAGTTCCGGGTTGAGTTGATCTGCGAGAAGTTGTTCGAGCCCGGGTTCCCGGCCGCGGCCGCTTCGGCCTTGTCCTTCTGGTTGGCGGTGTACGCCGGGAAGATCGGATATTCCGCAGGATCGGCCCACAACCGCAGCGCCTCCCGATATTTCGGGTCGTCGGTAGGCACCAGGCCCGTCGCGTACGGGATGTAGTTGTTGGACTCCTTCCACGGGATCAGGTTGCCCGTCTGGAGGTCGCGGTGCTTGAACAGCTTGTTCTGCTCGTCCCAGAGCAGGGTGAGGATGCCGTTCTTCACCTTGTCGGCCACCCCGCGCATCTCGGCGGCCTTGGTCTGGTCACCCGACAGCTCGTACGCCTGCGCCGCCGCCATCGCGTTGGCGTAGACGTAGGCTCCTTCGAGTCGCTCGTTCGCCCGGTCGTAGTAGTGGAACGACACCGCGTCGGCGTCGTTGCCGGTCATGGCCTCCCAGTCGTACTCGATGACGCCGTTCTTGTTGGAGTCGTAGGCGTTGAGCTGCCCGTAGACGTCCTTCTCGGCATAACGGGCCAGGTTACGGAGGATCTGCGGCTGCCCGCCGTGGATCTGGTAGCTCTCCAGCGCCGCCGCCGAGATGTACTGCGTGTAGCTGTTCGACCAGTTCTCGGGGTCGCCCGGGTTGTCGGTGTACTTGGAGTTACGCGACACCTCGCCCGCCGACACCCACGGCCCGTACGAGTAGATCGGGTTGCGCAGGTACTTCAGGTCCTGCACGAACATCGGCACGGTCAGCACGATCGCGTTGTTGTAGCCCAGCGCGCCCTCCACCGACGTCGGGAACTGGTAGTCGTTCCCGGGGATGTCGGCGTCGAGGAAGTTGAAGCGCATGAGCCACCAGCGGTAGTACACGAACTTCTTGATGTTCTCGTCGGGCACGTCGATGTAGGGGACGTTGTCCGCCCACCACGCGTTGTAGTCCTGCAGCTGCCGCCGCAGCGCCTGCTCCGGCGAGCGGCCCTTGTAGCCGTCGTACGCGGCCCGCGACCCGGCGAGTTCCTCGGTGACGAAGCCCATCTGCACCTTGGTCCGCACCGTCTTGCCCGGCTCGACCGTGACGGAGCCCTTGAGCGTGCCGTCCGCGACCTTCAGCCCATCACCGCTGATTCTGGGGAAGATCGTGGTCAGCTTGTTCTTCGCGAACACCGCGCCGGTCAGCTCCCGGTCGCCGTCGGCCGTCTTGGTGTACGGCGAGGTGACCGTGATCGGGACCGACTTGGCCGCCGACCCGGTGTTGGTGATCTCCAGCGTTGTCACGGCCACGTTCTCGTGCGTGATGAACTTCTTCACGCCGACCGACAGCCCGTCCCCGGCGTACTGCCCGCTCCAGTGGCTGGGCATCTGCAGCCGCTTGGGCACGTCCTCGCTCAGATCGGCCCCGAACGAGATCGTGTACGCGTCCCGGTTGTCGATGCTCTCCCAGTACGCGACGTACCCGCCGAACCCGATCTTCCTGGGGTCGTGCTCCTTCATGAACAGCGCCCGCCCGCGCGACATCAACCACGTGCCCGCCGGGTCGTCGCCCGGCCGGGCCAGCATGCGGTCGATCCAGTACGAGTCGCCGCCCTTCTCCTTCTTGTAGATCTCCTCCATCATCTTGCGCGGGTGGTACCCGACCGGCTCGTCAGGCACGGGGTCGGCACCCGTGAACACCGGCATCCCGAGATCATCCACGGCGCCCGCCGAGATAGGTAACGCGACAAGAGAGGCTGTGAGCGCTAACACGGCTAAGAAACGCATGCATCCTCCAGAGAGTTCAGATCGGCAGCCAGACACGCATGGTCGCGGGACCCCGGTTGCCCCACCGGTGGTAAGGGATGAGCCGCAGCCGCGCATCCGAGGAGTCCACGTGGCCGTTCTGCGCGGGCGCATACGGCCAGCCGTCGCTGTCGCCGAGCTCCGCCGCGCCGAGCGAGGCCTCGACTTCGAGCTCGACCACACCGTTCGCCGCGTTCTCCACGGGCGGCTGGACCCGCACCGCCAGGTCGGCGAGCGGCGGCTCGTCGCCCACCGACTCCGCGCAGTAAACGAGTGGGCCCCGCTCGACCGCCGCGCACCCCCGAAGCGCGTCGATCTTCGTGTTGGGGAACGTCCACCGCGGCGATATCGGCAGCTCAAGCCGGAGCTCGTCACCCGCGCGCCACGGCCCGTCGGCGACCGCGTAGCCCGGGGTCACCTCGCGGACCGTCCCTCTGTGCGCGAGCGTCGCGTCCGAGGCCCAGGCCGGGACGCGGAGCTTGATCCGCCCGTCACCGTCTTCCAGCACCCGGACCGTCACTGACCCGTCCCACGGATAGCCGGTCTCCACCCGTACCGCCAGGTCGCCGTGCCGGATCTCCGACGGCGAGTGGTGGTGGATCTGGATGCCGTCGTCCGTGGACGTCGCGAGGTAGGCGGGCAGGGAGGCCAGGGTGCGGGCGATGTTGTTCGGGCAGCAGGACACGTCGAACCAGGGCGAGCGCAACCCGCCTTCGGCAGCGTGGTTCACGCCTTCGAGCGGCACCGCGGGCACCCGCACCTGCAGCGGGTTGGCGTAGAAGAACGACCGGCCGTCCAGCGCGACCCCAGTGGCGAGCATGTTGTACAGGGTCCGCTCGGCCAGGTCGGCGTAGCGGGCGTCGCCGGTGGCCAGCAGCAGCCGGTGCGCCAGCATGATCGAGGCGATGCTCGCGCAGGTCTCGTTGTAGGCGCGGTCCGGGGGCAGCTCGTAGTCGTCGCCGAACGACTCATCGATGTGCCGCGACCCCATGCCGCCGGTCAGGTGCGTACGCCGGGCGATCGTGCGCTCCCACTGCGCCTCGACCGCCTTCAGCAGCTCCTGGTCACCGGTCTCGACGGCCACGTCCACCACGCCGGAGGCCAGGTAGAGCGCCCGCACGGCGTGCCCGCGGAACACCTGCGCCTGGCGGACCGGAATGTCGTCCTGGTAGTAGGCGCGGCCGAACGGGATGTCAGCGAGCGCCGGCAGGCCGCGCCGCTCGACGAAGCGGCGGGCCATCTCCAGGTAACGCTCGGTCCCGGTCACGCGGTAGAGCTCGACGAGGGCCATCTCGATCACGGGGTGCCCGCACGTCTCGGTGCCCTCCATGAAGCGACGGCAGACGTGGTCGGCGGCCCACACCGCCACCTGGGTCAGCCGGTCCTCACCGTGCATGCGCAGCCTGGCGACGCCCGCCTGGATGAGGTGGCCGTAGCAGTAGAGCTCGTGACCCCACTCGAAGTCGGTGTAGCGGCTGCCGGACCAGCGGGTGTTGATGTAGCCGTCGCCCTCCTGGGCCTGGGCCACGGTCTCGGCCAGCGCGGGCAGCGCGGGATGGTCGGCCCAGGACATGGCCTCCAGCAGCTTGTAGATCTCGGAGTCGCTGAACTCCCGGCCCCTGCGGGGGCGCTCGCCCCGGAAGTTGCCGATCCAGCCTTCGCGTTCTTCCCAATCCTGGCAGTGGGCGATGGTGACCTCGCGGTTGAGCGCCACCCGGTCGCCCCAGAAACCGGGCGAGAGGCGTACCGCGTCAAGGCCGAGAGGGGACAGGACGCCCGATGAGGGCAGGACGGGGTTAGCCACGCAGAGCTCCTGACATGAATCCGCGCACGTAATGGCGCTGCAACACGATGAAGAGGATGAGACAGGGGAAGGCCATGACCATGACGCCGGCCTGGAGCATGCCGTAGTCGACCGCGCCGAACGACTGCTGTGTCATGCTGACCACGGCCACCGGCAGGGTGAACGAGGCGCCGTCGTTGAGCAGGATGAGCGGGGCGAAGAAGTCGTTCCACGAGGCGAGGAACGCGAACAGGCCCACCGTGATCAGCGCCGGCCGCACGGCGTGCAGCAGGATCCTGGTGAAGGCGCGGAAGGTGCCGCACCCGTCCACCAGCGCCGCCTCCTCCAGCTCGCGCGGCAGCGCCTCGAACGCGTTGCGCATCATGAACAGCGCGAACGGCAGCTGGAACATCACGAACACCAGCGACAACCCCACCAGCGAGTTCTGCAGCCCGATGTAGCCGAGCAGCACGTAGAGCGGGATGAGGATCGTCGCGTACGGCACCATGAGGATCGCCAGCGTGGCGAGGAACAGCAGGTTCTTGCCAGGGAAGTCGAAGCGGGCGAAGCCGTAGCCGCCGAGCGCGGAGACGACCAGCGTGCCCGCCACCGTCATGCCGGAGACCAGCACGCTGTTGGTCGAGTACGTGCCCAGCCCCTCGCCGAAGCCGGCCATCTCCAGATAGTTGGACGGCTCCTCCAGCGAGGCGTAGCCGCTCCACACCAGCGGGAACAGGAACAGCACCGCCAGGGCGGACAGCGTGAGGTAACGGCTCATCGCAGCCTCCGCATCATCACCGTGTTGAGCCCGACGAGGGCCACGAGCAGCACGACCGACAGCGCCGCGGCGCCGCCGAGGTCGAAACGGAAGAACGCGTCTCGGTAGACGACCATGACCATGGACACCGTGCTGTTGTCCGGGCCGCCGTTGGTGAAGACGAAGAACTGGTCGAAGGCCAGCAGCGAGCCCGTGACGCTGAGGATGAGCATCAGCGCCAGCGTCGGGCGCAGCAGCGGCAGGGTGATCTTGGTGAAGACCTGCCAGCGGTTGGCGCCGTCGCTCCGTGCGGCCTCGTACACCTCGGTCGGGATGGCCTGCAGGCCGGTGAGCAGGATGAGCATGTTGAACCCGGCGAAGCGCCAGATCACCAGCGTGATCGTGGAGAACAGCGCCATGTTGGGCGTGCCGATCCACTTCACGGGCTCGTCGGTGATGCCCAGCGACTGGAGCATGGGGTCGATGGGGCCGAAGTCGTTGTTCAGCATGCCGTAGAACAGCAGCCCGGCCGCGGCGAAGCCGACCGCGCCGGGCAGGAAGAACGCCGTCCTGAAGAACCCGATGCCCGGCTTGCGGTCCTGCACCAGCAGGGCCAGGCCCAGCGCCACCGCGGACAGCAGGACTGTGGTGATGGCGGTGTACTTGAGGGTGAACAGGACGGCGTCGATGAAGAGCGGGTTGTCAGCGATCTTGAGGTAGTTGGCCGGGGCGTTGAACGTGGCCTGGCCGAGCAGGGGCCAGCGGTTGAGCGACATCCAGACGACCAGCACGAGGGGCGCGATGAAGAGCACGCCCACGATGACGGCCGTCGGCGCCGCGTACAGCCAGCCCTGGACCTTCCTGCTCCGCCACCGGGCGGACGGCGCGGAGTGTGCCGGCCGCCGCCCGGATCGCGTGATCGTCAAGGTCATTGTTGCAGCGACTTCGTGATCTCGGTGTTGAGCTGCGGGAGTTTCGACGTGTCACCGAACACGGCCTCGCGGGCGTAGCGCAGCCACGGGCCCTGCGGGTCGTTGAACGTCTGGCCGAACCGCAGCGCGAACGGGGTCTCGCCCTTGCCCACCAGCGAGTTGATCAGTACCACGCGCGGGTCCTCGGCGGAGTACTTGTTGCTGGCCAGGTCAGTGCGGGCGAGCACGTCCTTGTTCTTCGCCATGACCTCGACCTGGGCCTGGTCGGAGACCGTCCAGGACAGGAACTCCCAGGCGGCGTCGGCGTTCTTGCTGGTGGAGGAGATGCCGATGGAGTCGCCGCCGACGAATGTCGACTCGCCGCCGTCGGGGCCGGCGATCGGGGTCACGCCGATCTTCATGTCCTTCGGCATCTGGCCGAGCGTGGTCGAAGGCATCGGCATGACGCCGATCTCGCCCTTGGGGAAGAAGCCGGTCCAGGTCGGGCCCTGCTCCTCCTTGGTCGTCGGGCCGGAGACCTTCTTCTCGTACAGCTCGCGGTAGATCTTGAAGACATCGGTCATCGCGGGCTGGTCGTTGAGCGACTGCGTGCCCTCGGGGTTCATGACCTGGCCGCCGGCCGCCCAGACGGACGGCCAGAACGTGAAGACGTAGCAGCCGCCGCAGTTGCCGCCGAAGAACGTGCCGTGGACCTTGCCGTCCTTGCCCAGCTTCTCCTGGATGGTGGTGGCGTGCTGAGCGAACTCCTTCAGCGTCTTCGGGCCCTGCTCGGGGTCGAGCCCGGCCTTCTGGTACAGGTCCTTGTTCCAGAACCAGACCGACAGGTCGAGGGTGTGCGGCAGGGTGTACATCTTGCCGTCGAGCGTGCCCAGCTTCATGTGCGAGGGCGCGAGCCCCGCTTTGTACGGCAGGGCGTTTACCCTGTCCGTGACATCCATGAACAGGCCCTGGGAGGTGTAGTTCGGGACGAAGATGACGTCGGCCGCGAACACGTCGGGCAGCTGCTTGGCGCCGGCCGCGGCGGCGATGCGCGGCTGGTAGTTGTCCGTGGGGATGACGGTGAGCTTCACCTGGTTCTTGTGGGTCTTGTTGTACTCCTGGACCAGCCGCTCGCTCTGCGCCTGCGTGGCGGCGCGGGTCCACATCGTGATCGTCACGGGACTGTCCGCTGCTTGCGTGCTGCCCCCACCACCGCCGCCGCCGCTGCCGCAGGCCGCTGCTGTGAGCGCTAACACACCGAGGAGGGAGATCCCGGCCAGCCTTCGTCTCATGATGTGCTCCTGGACTTAAAGGTTTTCGGAAACGTAGAAGAAACCTGTCTCACTGTCAATGGGTGTTAGGGTTCTATGCAGTTCACAGGCGACCGAAAAGGGTTTCGAAGAATGGCGACTAGGCGGGCGACCATCAGTGATGTGGCCTCGCTGGCGGGGGTGTCGATCGCCACAGCGTCCAAGGCGCTCAACGGGCGCCAGGATGTGCGGGCGGCCACGCGCGAGCGTGTGCTGGCCGCCGCGGCGGAGCTCTCCTTCCAGCCGAACGCTCTGGCCAGGGGACTGCTGTCGGGCCAGACCCGCACGGTGGGGCTGCTGACCTCCGACAGCGTCGGCCGGTTCGGCATCCCGGTGCTGCTCGGCGCGGAGAACGCGTTCGGGGCCGGCGAGATGGCCGTGCTGCTGTGTGACGCGCGGGGCGACGCGATCAGGGAGCAGCACCATCTGCGGGCACTGCTGTCGCGCCGGGTGGACGGGCTGATCGTGGTGGGCGAGAGCACCAACCCGCGACCGTCGGTGAGCAAGGACCTGCCGGTGCCCGTCGTGTACGCGTACGGGCCCTCCGAGGACCCCGGCGACGTGTCGTTCGTGCCGGACGACGTGGGGGCCGCGGCCATGGCCGTCAAACACCTGCTGGCCATGGGACGTCGCAAGATCGCCCACATCACCGGGCCAACCCACTACAAGGCCGCGCGAGACCGCGAGGAAGGGCTGCGCCTGGCGCTCGCCGAGGCCGGTCTCCAGCAGGTCGGCCAGACGTTGTCGGGGCCGTGGTCGCAGCGGTGGGGGCGCCACGCGGCCGAGATGCTGCTCATGGCCGAGCCCGAGATCGACGCCGTCTTCTGCGGCAGCGACCAGGTCGCCGCCGGGTTCGTGGAGACGGCGCGGGAGCGGGGGCGGCGGGTGCCCGACGACATCGCGGTGGTCGGGTACGACAACTGGGAGGTCCTGTCCACCGAGACCCGGCCCGCGCTGACGACCGTGGACATGAACCTGGAGCTGCTCGGCAGGACAGCGGCGCAACACCTGTTCGCGGCCATTGACGGCAAGGCGACGCCCGGCGTGCACAAGATGCCCTGCCAGCTCGTCATCCGCGACTCCACGTCCCCGCCCGGCGTCTCCTGACCCTCGCCTTGAGCGCACGCAGGACCGCACATCCGGCGGGCCCCCAGGCGCCGGCCGCGCGGCGGGAGGGGTGCGGTGGCCGTGGTGCCCGCGCCCACGTGCGGGATGGCCGGCCTGAGGTGGTTTCCTAGGCGTATGCCTGATCTCGTTGTGGACGGCGGCGACAAGCTGTGCGTTCAGCTGCTCATCGAGCTGCGCGGCCACGTACGCCGGGCCGGTCCCGGCGCCGTGGTCCACCTGATCGCCACCGACCCGGCCGCGCCCGTGGACCTGCCGGCCTGGTGCCACCTGACCGGGCACACGTATCTCGGGCCGGTGGAGGCCGCCGAGCGGCCCACGTACGCGTTGCGCGTGGCAGGGGTCGCCCAGGAGACCGAGGACACAAGACCCTGGCACGTGGCTTAATCGGTTAATGCCTCCGATCCGGATTAGCCTACAGTATGAGTGGTTACCCGGTTCAGAGAGGAAGTCCGTGAAGCGACCGACGATCGCCGACATCGCCAGCCGGGCGGGCGTCTCCAAGGTGGCGGTGTCCTACGCGCTCAACGGCCAACCGGGGGTGTCGGAGGCGACGCGGGCCAGGATCATCGCCATCGCCGACGAGATCGGCTGGTTGCCCAACAGCGCCGCCCGGGCGCTCAACGGGGCCCGGGCCCACTGCGTCGGCCTCGCACTGTGCCGTCCTGCCAGGATCCTGGGCGTTGAGCCGTTCTTCATGGAGCTGATCAGCGGCATCGAGGGCGTGCTCGCCGACCGGTCGTACGCGCTGCTGCTCCAGGTCGTGACCACCCACCAGCAGGAGAGCGAGGTCTACCGGCGTTGGTGGGGCGAGAGCCGCATCGACGGCGTCTTCCTCGTCGACCTGCACTATTCGGACGCCCGCGTGACGGAGCTGGAGCGGCTCGGCATGCCGGTCGTCGTCATCGGCCATCCTTCCCAGTCCGGCTCGTTGTCGGCCATCTGGTCCGACGACGGCCAGGCCATCCGCGAGACCGTCGGCTATCTCGTGGCGCTCGGCCACCGCCGCATCGCGCGCGTGGCGGGGTTGCCGGATCTGGTCCACACCGCCGTACGCGACCAGGCGTTCGCCGACGCCTGCCAGGGCGCGGCGGAGCACGTCATCGTGCACACCGACTACACCGGCGAGGAAGGCGCCCGGGCCACCCGGCGGCTGCTCAGCTCGCCGGACCGGCCCACGGCGATCATCTACGACAACGACATCATGGCCGTGGCGGGCCTGTCCGTCGCTCAGGAGATGCGGGTGCAGGTGCCGGGCGAGCTCTCGATCGTGGCCTGGGACGACTCGCCGCTGGCCCAGGTCGTACGGCCGCCGCTGACGGCGCTCAGCCGCGACATCCCGGCCTACGGGGCGCACGCGGCCCAGCGGCTGCTGGCGTTGATCGCGGGCGAGAGCGTGCCGCCGTACGAGGACCAGGCGGCGGTGCTGAGCCCGCGCGGCAGCACGGGACCCGCGCCCGCCACGGCGAAGGCGCAAATCCCGCTATAAGCCGTTAATACGACAAATCGCGCATTCAGCCATAAATCGGCCCTCTGGTGCTACAGTGGCGACGCGCCGGCCCAGCATGGAATGCCCAGAAAGACCTGGCTGCGCTCAATCGCCCCCCTCTTCCAGGACCTCAGAAACACCGCGATTGGCAACGAGGAGCTTCGTCGTGCCGCTCAGCAGAAAGCTTGTCACCAGGATCGGCCTCGGCGCCTGTTTGGCGGCCGTGTCAACGGCCGCGGGAGGGCTGCTCGCGGTCATTACCGAGCAGAGCTCCGCCAACGACATGGCCTACACCGCAACGCCCGAGTCCACATCGGCCGCAGGGGCTCTCGACCACCGCGACGACGTCGAGATCACTCCTGAACCCACCACCACCGGGACCCTGACCAGGACGGCCACCCCCCGGCCCAGCGCTACCCGGAAGCCCGTAGCCCCCAAGAAGCCGACAGCCGTCCCAAGGCCCTCGAAGACCACCCTGTCCCCGTCTGCCCGCTCGACCCCGAAGCCGTCTGCCACGACCGTCGGCACGACACTCGAGAACCAGGTCGTGAAACTGACGAACGCGCAGCGGGCCAAGGCCGGATGCAAGCCGCTCAAGCACGACGTCAAGCTTCGAGTGGCCGCCTACGGCCACTCCAAGGACATGGTCGCCAAGAACTATTTCGACCACACCTCACCCAGCGGGAAGGACACCGGTGACCGCATGAAGGTCGCAGGCTTCTCACCCGTCAGCTCGTGGGGCGAGAACATCGCGTACGGTCAGCGTACGGCGGCGGCCGTCATGGAGGACTGGATGAGCAGCCCAGGCCACAAACGCAACATCCTCGCCTGCTCCTACACCCACATCGGCGTCGGCTATGTCTCCTCCGGTTCGTATTGGACCCAGGTCTTCGCCGCGCACTGAACCTCTGTACGGCGAAATCCGGCACGTGCCGCGGATCGGCCCAGCGGCTGGCAGACCGCTCGTTCCGAGCCGCGGCACGTGCCGTCCCCTCCTTCGCGGCAAACGCCTGGGAGCCGGCCCCCACACGGCTCCAATCCTTACGGAGTGCGCGGACGGCCGCCTGAGTACCTCTCTACCTAATCGAAATCACAAAATTTCTGGATGAGCGGCCGGTGCATGCTGCCGCTCAGCGCCGAGACTGGCAGGGCGGCGGGCGACGTGCGATGCGCCCATCCTGTCGATCACCGCTGCCGGCGCGGATCGCCGACGCGACCGGTTTGTCCTCCCTCCTACGAGGGAGTTCCAGGATCGCCTGTACCGGCGATGCCCGCCGCCCCCCGGCGAGCCCAGGATTCTCCCCATGAATCTTCGCTTTCCCTTCATCGCCGCGCCGTTGCTCGTGCTCGCCTATGGCGTGATCCGTATCCTCGACGGCCTCGACGGCAGCCGGGGCCCGGGCATCGCCTGGACCACCGGCCATCTCGCGTTCATCGCGGCCCTTGTCCTCTTCGTCCCTATCTTCTGGCGGTTGCGGCATATGGCCGGTCGCACCCCGCCGGCCACCGTGAGTGCAGCGGCCGGCACGGTCGGCATCGCGGCGCTGGTCACGCAGTTCGCGATCGACATCGTGATCGGCTTCATGGCGGCCGACCACGACGCGATGGGGCCGCTCTTCGACCAGGTGCAGGCCGTACCCGGGGTGCAGCTCGCCGTCTACGACGCCGGCCCGTACCTGTTCTACGTGGCGCAGCTCGCGCTGATCGTCCACTGCGCTCTCCGCAAGGAGGTCAAGGCCTGGACGCCCGTCCTGGTGCTGGTCGACCTCATGCTCCCGATGATCGACAAGGATCTGATCCCGGTGGGCGCCATCTTCCTGCTGGTGTCGTTCTGGCCGCTGGCCCGGCGTGAGGCGCCGGCCGCCCGGCACGCGCTCGTCCATGCGTGAGGGACAATGGCACATCGTGTCTGATTTGACGTTCGTCGACGTCGCTCGCCGGAGGCTCCAGGCGCTGCCGCATCTGTGGGTGGACGGGGCGCTCGCCGGGCTGATCACGGTGATCCAGTTGTGGCCTCTGCTCTCGGCGCACAGCTCCACCGGCGAGCCGTGGCACTGGTGGGGATATGTGGTCGCGGTAGGCGCCTCGGTCCCCCTGGTGTGGCGGCGGCGGGCGCCGGTGATCGTCCTGGTGGTCAGCCTGTGCACGAGCGAGCTCTACGATCTCGCCGACGACGTTGCGCGACAGCCCATCTGGTACGGCGTCCTCGTCGGTTTCTACACGGTCGCCGCCTACAGCCCCCGGGCGCCGAGGGTCACCGTGCTCATGCTGGCCTTCGTCGGCACCCTGCTGACCGCCGGCTCGTGGGAGACCATGTTGCGCGGAACGGTGCAGGTCGTTGCCGCGTACGCCATCGGCCGGGCCGCCGCGACCTCCCGCGCCCACGCGGCCGCACTCGAGGAACGTGCCGCCAGGCTGGAAAGGGAACGTCAGATGGAAGCCGAGCGCGCCGCCGAGCGCGAGCGGGCCAGAATCGCCCGCGACATGCACGACATCCTGTCCCACGCGGTCAGCCTCATGGTGGTGCAGGCCGAGGCCGGGCCCGTGGTAGTGCGGAGCAACCCGGACAAGGCGGAGGCCACGTTCGACACGATCGCCTCGACGGGGCGCGACGCGATGATGCAGTTGCGGCGCATGCTCGGCGTGCTGAAAGAGGACGAGGTGTCCCCGCGTGCGCCACAGCCCACGATCGGCGACCTGCCGGCGCTGGCCGGGCAGGTCGGCGGCACGGGCCTGGACGTGGCCTTCACCGAGTCCGGCGAGCCGCGCCCGCTCGCGCCCGACTGCGCGGTGGCCGCGTACCGGATCACCCAGGAGGCGCTCACCAACATCGTCAAGCACTCCGGCGCGGACCGCGCCGGCATCCGGCTCACCTGGGAGGACGACACCCTGATGATCGACATCACCGACAACGGGACCGGCGCGGGACGGGCCCTGCCCTCCGGCGGGAACGGGCTGATCGGCATCCGCGAGCGGGCCGCCGCCTGCGGCGGCGCGGCCACGGCCGGGCCACGCCAGGACGGTCCGGGCTTCGCGGTGTCGGTACGGCTGCCGCTGGCGACGTCATGAGCGTGCGCGTCGTCGTGGCCGACGACCAGGAGCTGGTCAGGGGCGGGTTCGCGATGATCCTGGACGCCCAGCCGGACATCGACGTGGTGGCCGAGGCGGGCGACGGGGCCGAGGCGGTGGCCGCAGTCCGCGAGCACGCTCCCGACGTGCTGCTGCTCGACATCCGCATGCCCAGGATGGACGGCATCGAGGCGGCCAGGATCGTGTGCGCGGAGAGCGCGTGCCGGGTGTTGATGCTGACCACGTTCGACCTGGACGACTACGTGTTCGACGCGCTGCGGGCCGGGGCGAGCGGATTCCTGCTCAAGGACGTGCGGCGCGACGACCTCGTGAACGCGGTCCGCGTGGTGGCGGCCGGCGAGTCGCTGCTCGCCCCGGCCGTCACCGGCAAGCTGATCGCCGAGTTCACCAAGCGTCCGGCGCCCCGGCGCCCTGTGGCGACACTGGAGGTGTTGACAGCCCGGGAACGCGAGACGCTGCTGCTGATCGCGCGTGGGCTGTCCAACGCGGAGATCGCCGAGGCGATGGTGGTCAGCGAGCACACGGTCAAGACGCACGTCAGCAACGTGCTGAGCAAGCTGGGGCTGCGGGATCGGGTGCAGGGCGTGATCGCCGCGTACGAGTCGGGGCTGGCCGTGCCGGGTGCGTAACGCGATACGCAACGGGTAGGCGAGGCCCTATGACAGAGGGCTTCGACAACGACATGCTTTGGGACGAGTTCCACCGCGTGGTCAACATGAACTCCGAGGAGCTACGCGCGCACCTGCTGGCCGACGCCTCGGACGAGGACGGCTTCCCGCCCGACCCCGACCTGGGCATCGACGAGCTCGGGCGGGGCGTGCTGCATGTCCTGAGAAAGCGCAAGGGCGACCTGACCAAGGATGACCTGGAGGTGATGCGACGGGTCGTGGAGCTCGTCGAGACCATGGGCGACAAGACGGACGACGATTCGCGGCGCGAGCTGATGACCGTTGGCCACGATCCGCTGAGAGGATGAGCCATGGTCGAGCTGCGCCCGTGGATCGACGGGTACGTGCGGGCGTGGAACTCCAACGACCCCGACGAGATCTCCGCCCTGTTCACGGAGGACGCCGTCTACTACACCGAGCCGTACAGCGAGCCCTGGCGCGGGCGTGACGAGATCGTCGTGAAGTGGCTGGACCGGAAGGACAAACCAGGCGAGGCCACGTTCGAGTGGCATCCGGTGAGCGTCGCGGAGGACGTGGGCGTCATTCAAGGAGTCACCACGTATCCCGATAAAACCTATAGCAATCTTTGGGTGATCAGGTTCGTGCCAGATGGGCGATGCCGGGAATTCACCGAATGGTGGATGAGACACGACGCCAGATGATGCAATGGGCCGAACCGTCTTCACCCGAGGAGAACCGTTGAGAGACAATCTCGACCTCGCCGCGAGCGCCCAGCAGTTGGCCGACGCCGCCCCGACGGGATCGATCGACCGCGCTGCCGCCTCGTCCGTGGCGATCACGCTGGCCACCACGCGCGACATCCCGCACGCCAGGAAGACGCTTGACGGGCTGTCTCCCGAGGACGTGCGCAAGGCCGCGCTGGAGCTTTTCGACCGGCTCGCCGCGAGCTGAGCACCCGGGCATCGCCGGCCCGCCCGCGCCGCCGCCGGGCGGGTCTTCGACGTGCCACGCCCAAGCACTGATCGGCTGGGGTGACTTTAATCTATCTTTTCTGTGCTACCTCCAAAATGAGTTTGACCGGTAGCATCTGAATATGGACGTGTCCGAGCTGCCGCTGGTGGGCGGCCATCCGGCCCTGGATCTGGTCAACACCCTGGAACGGGGGATCCCGGCCCCCGGCTGGGAGCCACGGGACTACGTGTCGACACCGGCCACGCTGCTGCTGTGGGCACGCCGCGCCGGGTTGATCGCTGAGGCCGAGGCCCCGGTGGTCGCCGAAGCCTGGGGCCACGACCCTGACGCGGCGCACGCCGCGCTGGCCGCCGGCCGGGACATCCGGGAGTCACTGCACCTCATCCTGCTCGCCACCGCCGCCCCGGAGTCGGGGCCGATCGACGCCGCCGCTTCCAGCGCCGCGCTCGACCGGCTGCACTGCCGGTGGCTCGCCGCGGTGGGCCGCTCCAGGCTGACGCCGGATCCGCGAGGGGCGTCCGCGGCCCGGCTGGTCGTCGGCGTCGTCCCCGCGTCCCTGGTGCCGGACCGTGCCGTGGACGCCGCCCTCGATCTGCTGCGCACCGCCGACATCGGGCGCGTGCGCCGCTGCCCGACCGAGAGCGGCGGCTGCGGCTGGATCTTCCTTGACCGCAGCCGCAACGCCTCGCGGAGATGGTGCCGGATGGCCGACTGCGGGACGGAGGTCAAGGCGCGCCGTCTCACCGAACGCCGGCGGGCTGCCCGGCAGGCGACAGCGGCGGGATCCTGAAGTCGGCTTCGCGGACGCCGGCCAATCGCCCACAGACCTGAAACCCGTCGATCTGCTACCGGCAAAAGCGGCTACAGGAGAAGCAACATGGACAGGCGTAGCACCGCACGGTCGATCGGCGCGCTGGCCGCGCTCTCGATGTCCACGTTCCTCTACGTCACCAGTGAGACGCTCCCCATCGGTCTGCTCACATTGATCGCGACGGATCTGTCGACCTCGCCTTCGGCCGTCGGCCTGCTGGTGACCGGCTACGGGCTCGTGGTCGTCATCACCACCGTCCCGCTGACCCGGCTGACGTACCGGATGCCGCGCCGCCTCCTGCTGACGAGTCTGCTCGCCGTGTTCGTCGTGGCCGGCTGGCTTTCGGCCGTCGCGCCGAGTTACGCGATCCTTTTCGGCGCCCGGGTGATCATGGCGGTCAGCCAGGCGGTGTTCTGGGCCGTCGTCGTCTCGACCGCGACCGGCCTGTTCCCGCCACGCGTACACGGCCGTGTGATCGCCGTGGTGTTGGCCGGCGGCAATCTCGCCACAGTGCTGGGCGTGCCTGCCGGGACATGGCTCGGCCAGCAGGCCGGCTGGCGGGCATCCTTCGTGGCGCTCAGCGCGGTCGGTCTACTCGCCCTGGTGGCGATCGCGTTGCTGCTGCCGGCCACCGTGGCCGGGGACGCCCCCGTGACCAAGGGGACCGCCCCCGACGCCCGCGCGTACTGGAGGCTGCTGGTGATGTCCGCCCTCGTGGTCGCCGGGACGTTCACCGCGCTCACCTACGTCACCCCGTTCCTGACCGAGGTGAGCGCCTTCTCCGCCGGGGCGATCGGGCCGCTGCTGCTGTTACGGGGCATCGCCTCAGTCCTGGGCGTCGCCATCAGCGGGCACCTGGTCGACCGCTACGCCGGGGCGGCGATGGCCGTCCCGGTGGCGGCACAGGCCGTGGCGCTCCTCGGGCTGTACGTCCTCGGCAGCGTGCCGGTCGCAGCGGCCGCGCTGGTCGCGCTGTCCGGTATGTCCTTCGCCGCTCTGGCCACGGCCTTGGCCGGCCGGGTGTTGCAAGTCGCCCCCGGCAGTGTCGATCTCGCCGGGGCGGGCTCATCGACCGCCTTCAACGTCGGGATCACCGCCGGGGCCCTCATCGGCAGCGTCCTGCTGTCCGGCTTCGGCGTACGCAGCACCGTGCTGGTGGGAGGGTTGCTGAGCCTGGCCGCGCTCGCCTTCCTGATCAGCCCGCCAGGCGGGCGGTGACGGCGGCCGTGGTGCTGCACCAGGCCAACCTGCGACGCGGGGCGCCGATGTTGTTGTTCGGCTTCGGGGGCAACCTGTCCTATGCGGGCATGGTGGTCCGCTGTCCCTGATGTTCGGACAACACCGACCGCATGTCCTTGATCGCCCGCAGGGTTCCCCGTACGGTGCCGGTCACCTTGGAGCGGCCGGCGCGTGGGTAGTAGTGGACGTCGATCTCTGTGACCCGCCATCCGGCCGCGGCCGCCTTGAGCACCATCTCCAGCGGGTACCCGAACCGCCGGTCGGCCAGGTCGAGGGCGAGCAGCGCCGGTCGGCGGCAGGCCCGCATGGGTCCGAGATCGCGGACCGCCACCCCCGCCGCGCGCCGCAGCCGGCGGGCCAGGACGGCGTTCCCGAGTCGAGCATGGGCCGGCCACGCCCCCGCCGCCGCGGGCACCCGGCGGCCCAGCACGAGGTCCGCCTCGCCCAGTCGCGCAGTGAGGAGCGGCAGCTGGCCCGGGTCGAGTGACGCGTCGGCGTCCATGAAGCAGACGACCTCGGTGGTGGCGGCCAGGAGGCCGGCGTGGCAGGCGGCGCCGAACCCGCGCCGCGGCTCTCGTACGACCAGGGCTCCGTGGTCAGCGGCAATCCGGTCGGAGCCGTCGGTGGATCCGTTGTCGACCACGATGGGCCGATAGCCGGGCGGCATGCGCTCCAGCACCCACGGCAACGCCTCGGCCTCGTCCAGACAGGGCAACACGACATCGATCACAGCTCCGACGCTAGAATGCCCGTCCCATTCCAACGCTTACAGACTGATGACGTTCCGCCGGGTCACGCGGCGGGGGCGCGGGGCGTCAGGCGGACTTCGACGTCCGCGTCCAGGGCATGCGCCAGCCGCTCGAGAACGGGCAACGTCGGTATCGTCCCGCCGGCCTCGAACCTGGCCACCGCGGACTGGGTCATTCCCGCCTCACGCGCCAGGTCGTTCTGGGTCCAGCCCCGCTCCTCGCGCATGACTCTGACAGACCTCCCGAGCTCGTAGGCCAAGCGAGCGGCCTCGTAGGCCTCCGCGGCTCCGGGCTCGGCCATCCGACGATCTCTGAGCTGCCGCCAGTTCTCCTCGCTCATGCCCCTTCTTCTCCCTCATCGACGGTGTGCTCCAGCTCAACACAGCGCCGCATGGCTCGCCGTGCCCGCTCAACCTCGCGATCGTCACGCGCTCGCTTCTTGTGGAACACGGTCAACAGCACGATGCGGCGGTGTGGTGCGATCCAATAAGTGATGCGCATGGCGAACTCATCGAGGTGAAACCGGAGCTCACGTAGCTTGCCGTCAAGCTGCTTGGTGTAGGGCTCTCCAAGTAACGGGCCCTCCTCTGCCAGTAGATCGACGTAGAACGCCACCTTCGCGAAAGACGTCGCAGACAGCTCTTCGAGCCACTTTCGGACCTCCGGCTCGAGCTCTACGCTACCCCAGCTCATAGCGTTGATGCTATATACGACGCCTACCATCACGCTATGCGTTTACGCGATTACGTTCACGAGCCAGGTCCCCCTACCGAAGGGCGAATTCCTTCATGCCGTCCTCGAAGGAGATCTCGGCCGTGAAGTCCAGGTCGGCGACCGCCCGCGCAGGGGAGGCGACGATGTGGCGGACGTCGCCGAGGCGGTAGGCGCCGGTCGTCACCGGCTCGGGGCCGCCGGTCTCGGCGGCCAGGGCCGCCGCCAGGTCGCCGACCGTGTGCGGGGTTCCGCTGGCGATGTTGTACGCCGTCAACGAGCCCGCCG
Source organism: Nonomuraea sp. 3N208 (assembly GCF_052245935.1). Classification (NCBI taxonomy): domain Bacteria; kingdom Bacillati; phylum Actinomycetota; class Actinomycetes; order Streptosporangiales; family Streptosporangiaceae; genus Nonomuraea; species Nonomuraea sp. 3N208. Next base: position 99,611 of record NZ_JBQQBR010000016.1, read on the forward strand.
TCCCTGCCCCGAGCGCCAGCACATTGGCCCTGGCCACGTCACGCACGTGGACGAAGTCGCGGCGCTGGCCGCCGTCCTCGAAGACCTGGGGCGCCCGCCCGGACAGCAGAGCCGACAGGAAGATGGACGCCACTCCGGCATAGGGCGTGTTCCTGGGCATGCGGGGGCCGTAAACGTTGTGGTAGCGCAGAGCCACGACGGTGCCGCCGGTTTCGCGGGCCCAGTTGGCGGCCAGGTGTTCCTGGGCCAGCTTGGTCGTGGCGTAGGCGTTGCGGGGGTCGAGCGGGGCGTCCTCCTCGATGACCGAAGGGGAGAGGACGCTGTCGCACCGAGGGCAGCGGGGGTCGAAGAGTCCTTGCTCCAGGTCCGTGGACCGCCTCGGCCCGGGGCGGACGCGGCCGTGGCAGGGGCAGTCGTAGGCGCCTTCCCCATAGACGACCATGGACGAGGCCAGCACCAGCCGCCCGACGCCGTGCCTGGCCATGGCCGCCAGCAGGGTCGCCGTGCCGTAGGCGTTGACCGAGGCGTAGTCGGGCAGATCGGCCACGTCGACGCCGAGTCCGACCTTGGCGGCCTGGTGGATCACGGCGTCGACGCCGGGCAGGAGACGGTCCAGGGCCGCGCCGTCCCGCACGTCCACGCCCGTACGCAGGTCGGCGGGGACGACCTCGCCGTCGAGCGCTTCGGCGACGTGGCTGCCGATGAAGCCGGAGGAGCCGGTGAGGAGCACGCGCATGCCGCCGATCCAACACCCGCCCAAGGCAGGCGGATCTTACGAATCGGTGACCTCGGCCAAGTGCTCGACCAGTTTTTGCAGCTGCCCGGCGTAGTGCTCGGCGAACTCGGGCGAGGCCGGATCGAGGTCGAAGGCCGCCCGGGCGAGCTGCGGGAACGAGACGCCGGCTGCGGCCATGGCGAACAACGCCACCAGCACGGCGGCCGGATCGAGATCCGCGGGCAGCTCACCCGCCTCCTGGCGCTTCCGCAGTCCTTCCAGGTCACGGCGCACGTCCTCGGCGAACGCGGCATCGGGTGGGCCGTCATCGGTCAGCCCCTGCCAGACCAGCAGCTTGCCGAAGTCCCGCCGCTCGGCATTGGCCCGCACATACCCCGCCACGAGCGCGCCCAGCGAGGACGAGCGGTCGGCGAACACGCCCTCCTCGCTCTGCCAGCGGGTGGTGATCGCCTGGTACAGGCCCTCTTTGCCGCCGAAATAGTACGAGATCAGCTGCTTGTTCACCCCGGCCCTGGCGGCGATCTCGTTGACCCGAGCCCCCGCGAACCCCTTGGCGGCGAACTCCTCCAACGCCGCCTGCAGGATCCGGGCCTTCGTGCGTTCGGGATCGCGTTGCCTCTCCTCCGGCTCTCGTCTCATGTGCCGACTCTATCATCCAACCGGATGGTTGACAGAATCATCCAGATGGATGATAGTCGAGCCATGACAAACCACATCGCGATCATCGGTGGCGGGATCGGCGGGCTCTGCCTGGCCCAGGGGCTGCGAAAGGCAGGCCGCGACGTGACCGTCTACGAGCGGGACCGGACCCCGGCCGACCGGCTGCAGGGATACCGGGTGCACATCGATCCGAACGGCGCCCGCGCGCTGCGCGACTGCCTGCCGGACCACCTGTGGCGGTCCTTCCTCGACACGACCGGGCAGGGCGGCCAGGACTTCGGCTTCCTCACCGAGCAGCTCGACCTGCTGACGCTGATCGAGACGCCCCAAGCGGCCGATCCCGCCGGCGACCACCACTCGGTCAGCCGCATCACGCTCAGGCAGGTGCTGCTGTCGGGGCTGGACGACGTCGTACGGTTCGGGAAGACGTACGAGAGGTATGAGCGCCTGCCCGACGGGCGGGTCGAGCTGTTCTTCACGGACGGCACGAGCGAGACCGCGGACATCGTGGTCGCCGCGGACGGCGGGAACTCGCGGGTGCGCCGACAGTACCTGCCGCACGCCGAGCGGGTGGACACCGGGATCACGACCGTGGCGGGCAAGTTCCCGCTCACCGGCGAGACCAGGAAGTTGCTGGCGCCACGACTGGTGGACGGGCCGAACAGCGTCATCCCGCCGAAAGGCCTCGGGCTGTTCTGCGCGCCGCACGACCTGAGCGACCTCGGGCCCGCGGCCGGCGAGATCGGGGTGACCGAGCAGGAGGGTGCGCTGATGGACAACACCAGCAGCTACGTGTTGTGGGCGGTGGGCGCGGCGGCGGGGCGGTTCCCATCCAACATTTCTGAAATGTCGGGTGAGCGGCTGAAGGGCACCGTCGCGCGGATGATCCGCTCGTGGCACCCGGACCTCCGCAGGATGATCGACCTGTCGCATCCCGACACCGTCAGCCTGCTGCCGATCCGTACCTCCATCCCGATCGACCCCTGGCCGGCCACGAACATCACGCTGCTGGGCGACGCCATCCACAGCATGACCCCCATGCGTGGCATCGGCGCGAACACCGCCCTGCGCGACGCCCGCCTGCTGTGCCGCGCCCTGACCGCCGGCGGCGACCCGATCCAGGCCATCGCCGGGTACGAAGCCGAGATGCGGGAGTACGGCTTCGCCGCCGTACGCGACTCGCTGCGTGCGGCTCAGCAGTTCGCCGGGGAGAGCCGGGTCGCGCGGATGGGGTTCAAGTCCTTCCTCCGCCTGGTCCACAGGGTCCCGTCACTAAAAGCCAAGGTGTTCTCCTGACGCGGGTTGTTGCATGCCGGGACCCGGGCGAACACCCTGGAGGCATGCCAAGCGTCGACACGCTCGACGGCCTGCTGCGGGCCATAGCCGAGTTCGACATCGACCACTACGAGCCGGCCGTGGAGCCGGCGGCGCTGGACCGCGCCAGGCGGTCGCTCGACGAGGCCGGGCTGCTGCTTCTGGGCGAAGTGCATGGGGTCAGGGAGAACCCGTTGGTCATCCTCGGCCTCATGCGGCTGCTCGGGCTGACCAACCTGGCCCTGGAGTGGCCGGAGAACCTGAAGCCGCAGCTCGACCTCTACCTGGCCGACGCGAGCGGGCTCGACCATCCGCTGTGGTGGCTCGGCGATGGACGCGTCACGGCAGGGCATCTGGCGGTGCTGAGGAGGATCGACGGGCTGCGGGTCACGTTGTTCGACGGGGGGTCGCACATCGACGACTGGTCGCAACGGGACGCCGCGATGGCCGAGCGGGTGCTGGCGGCTCAGGTCGAGCCCGCGCTGGTCGTGGCGGGCAACGCACACGCGCTGACGTCGCCGACCGATCTGGGGATGCCGATGGGAGCGTGCCTGGCCGCCGCGCGGCCGGCACTGGAGAGCGTACGTGTCGAGTACGGGGCGGGGAGCTTCTACAACTTCGAGCCGCGGCACGTCAAAGGGCTGAGCACGGAGGCGGGACTGCGGATCGCGGAGGACGGGCTGGTCGTCGGGCTGCCCGAGTTCGGCGAGGCAACGGTGCCGCATCTGCCGTTCGAGCTGCTGCGGGAGCGGCTCGGGTGGTGAGGGGGTTTGGAGCGCGCCTGGGAGGCGGCGCTGGAGCTGATGGCGACGTGCACGGACCGTACTGTGCGGGCGAGCGTGCTGGAGGGTGTCGCCGAGCACGTAGAGTCTGTTACGGCGGCCGAGTTTCTCGGCGCGGCACAAGCGCTGCGCGGGATCCGTGAGTCGGCCGATCCGTTCGTCAACGCCGTTGCCGCGACGAGCCGGGGCGCCTTGGGCATAAAGGGTTACGAGGCGGCACTGGCGAGGGGCGCGGCGATACCGCACCCGGAGAGACACGCGCTGAGGCTGCTCTCAGCCCCACGACAAGGCGGGCTTCCGCTCGCCGCCTGGATGCGCCAGGGTTGGGTCAATGTGCACCGCGAGGTAAGGAGACCTGTGGTTAGTACCGGCACGCTCGAGACTCGGGGAAGCGACTTCGCCCGACTAGCCCACACGATCGCGGACGCCGGTCTCCTGGACCGGCGTCCCTTTTATTACGCGATGCGGATCAGCATCGCCGTCGTCGTCTACCTCGGCTGCTGGACACTGTTCGCCTGGCTGGGCGACTCGTGGCTGCAACTGCTGGTCGCGGCCGCGCTGGCTGTGGTGTTCGCGCAGTTCGGGTTCGTCGCCCACGACATCGGGCACCGGCAGGTCTTCAGAAGGCGGCAAGCGAGCGACGTCGCGGGCCTGCTGATCGGCAACCTCGGCGTCGGGCTCGGCTGGGGCTGGTGGACCAGCAAGCACAGTCGCCACCACGCCAACCCCAACCACGAGGACCACGACCCGGACGTCTCCCCCGCGGTCATCGTCTGGTCGACCGATCAGGCCATCGAGAGCCGGGGATTGCCGCGCTTCATCGCGAAATATCAGGCTTACTGGTTCTTCCCGCTGCTCACCCTCGAGGCCTGGCACCTTCACGTGGCCAGCTTCATGGCGCTGTTCAAGCCGTCGGCCAAGCGGCGCGGCCCGGAGCTGGCGCTGTTGGTCGTGCATTTCGCCCTGTATTTCGGGGTGATCTTCACGGTGTTGCCGGTCGGCAAGGCGCTGCTGTTCCTGATCGTGCATCAGGGGCTGTTCGGGCTCTATCTGGGGTCCACGTTCGCGCCGAATCACAAGGGGATGCCCGTACTGACCAAGGAGGACAAGCTCGACTTCCTGCGCAAGCAGGTGCTCACCTCGCGCAATGTCAGGGGTGGCTGGTTCGCCGATGTGGCGCTCGGCCAGCTCAACTACCAGATCGAGCACCATCTGTTCCCCAACATGCCGGCCCCGAGTCTGCGCCGGGCGCAACCCATCGTCCAGCAGTACTGCGCGGAAATCGGCGTCAGCTACCTGCAGACCGGGCTGCTCGACTCGTACGGGCAGGCGCTGCGACACCTGCACGAGGTCGGCGCTCCGCTAAGAAGATGAGCCGCCTCCTCACTTTTTTCCCTCCGCCAGCCGCTGGAGCAGCCAGTCACGGCGGAGCTCGAGATCGGCGATCAGCTCGACCTGCTCGTCCGCCTGGCTGATCATGGACGCCTTCTCGATCTGGTCGGTCACGCCCATGTCGCGGATCTGCTCGCGGATGTCCCGGTTCTCGGCTCGCAGCCGTTCCAGGTCCTCTTCGATCTGCCGGAGTTCGTCCTTGGTGCTCATTTATCGGATCTACCCGTACAGAATGGGAGGCATGCGAAGGCCTCCCACCAGCACAATCGTGTCGCTCGCGGCGATCGCCGCGGTGCTGGCCGGACTGCTGATCACCTACGCGTTCCGTAGCGACAGGCAACTGAACGCGCTGGACGTGGTGCTGCCGATCACCGCGTTCGCCGGGCTGCTGGCGCGGCGCAGATATCCCGTGACAGCGCTGATCGTCGTGGCCGCGTCCGTCGCCGTCTACTATCCGCGGGCGGGGCTCGACGGGCCGCTGATCGTGCTGGCGTTCATGATCCTCTTCACCGCGGCCGACCAGGGCCACCTCATCGCGGCCATCACGGTCGGCGCGGTGTTGCTCCTCGGCATGGGGCTCGGCGAGCTCGGCGGCCAGCGGCACGTGGACGACAGCATGTTCATCGCGATCGCCGGGTGGGTGGTGGCGGCCATCGCGTTCGGCGGGGTCACCCGCAACCGGCGCGCGTACCTGGAGGAGGCCGAGCGGCGCGCGATCGACGCCGAGCACGGCAAGGAAGAGGAGGCCAGGCGGCGGGAGAGCGAGGAGCGGCTGCGCATCGCCCGGGAGCTGCACGACGTGCTCGGGCACAACATCTCGATGATCAATGTGCAGGCGGCCGCCGCGTTGCACGGGCTGAAGAAGCGGCCCGAGGACGCCGAGGCGGCGCTGCGGACGATCAAGGACACCAGCAAGGAGACGCTGCGCGAGCTGCGGACCACGCTCGGGGTGCTGCGGCAGGTGGACGAGGACGCGCCGACCGCGCCTGCCGACAGCCTGACCCGAGTGGACGCATTGGTCGCGGCCTCGGGCCTGGAGGTACGCACGGAGCTGTCGGGCCCGCTCGACGCGGTGCCGACCGAGGTGGACCTGGCCGCCGCCCGCATCATCAGGGAGGCCCTGACCAACGTCTCCCGCCATTCCGGCACAAAGCAAGCCACGCTGACGGTCACCAACACATCGGGAAATATCATGATCCGCGTGGAGGATGAAGGGCCGGGCGCCTCGTACGACGGAGGCAGCGGCTTCGGTCTGCAAGGCATGCGCGAGCGGGCGAGCGCGCTCGGCGGCACCCTGGAGGCGGGCCCCCGCCCCGAGGGCGGCTTCCACGTCGTCGCCCGCCTGCCGTTGAACGGAGTGCGATGATCCGCGTGTTGCTCGCCGACGATCAGACCCTGGTACGCGCCGGGTTCCGGTCCATACTCAGCGACGAGGACGACATCGAGGTCATCGCCGAGGCCCCCAACGGCGCCGTGGCCATCGCCGGAGCCCACGAGCACCGCCCTGACGTCGTGCTGATGGACATCCGCATGCCCGAGCTCGACGGCCTGGAGGCCACCCGCCGGATCGCCGGCGACCCGCGGCTCGACGGCGTCAAGGTGATCATCCTGACCACGTTCGACCTGGACGACTACGTGTACGGCGCGCTGCGGGCCGGCGCGAGCGGCTTCCTGGTCAAGGACACCGAGCCGGCCGAGCTGATCCACGCGGTCCGGGTCGTGGCCAGGGGTGACGCGCTGATCTCACCGTCGGTCACCAGGCGGCTGATCGCCGAGTTCGCCGGCCGGGTCAAGCGCCCCGAGCCGGGCCCCGAGCTGAACGCGCTCACCGAGCGCGAACGCGAGGTCATGGCGCTGGTGGCCGCGGGCCTGTCGAACGACGAGATCGCGGCCCGGCTCGTGCTCAGTCCCGCCACCGCGAAGACGCACGTCAGCCGCATCATGACGAAGCTGTCCGTGCGCGACAGGGCCCAGGTCGTGGTGCTCGCCTACGAGGCCGGAGTGATCACTCCAGGCTGGCTTACACCCTGAGATGTACGCGGGGCGGCGCTCTACATCCCAGGGATGTACGCAGGTGACCGCCTGAGGCGGACGCGGCGGGCATGGCCGTACCCGGATGCTCTGAGCATGGAAACCGTGGACCTCGCCCGCCTGCAGTTCGCGCTCACCGCGGGCGCGCATTTTCTCTTCGTGGCGCTGACGCTCGGCCTGGCGACGCTGGTGGCTGTCATCCAAACCCGGGCGACGCTGACCCGCAGCCCGATCCACCTGCGGATGACACGGTTCTGGGGCCAGCTCTACATCATCAACTACGCGATGGGCATCGTCACCGGACTGGTGATGGAGTTCCAGCTTGGGCTGTCGTGGAGCGGGCTCACCCATTACGCGGGCAACGTCTTCGGCTCGGCGCTGGCGATCGAGACGCTGGTGGCGTTCTTCATCGAGTCCACATTCCTGGGCTTGTGGATCTTCGGCTGGAACAAGCTGAACCGGTGGGCGCACCTGGCGCTGATCTGGATCGTCACGTTGACCGCCTACGCGTCGGCGTTCTGGATCATGATCGCGAACGGCTTCCTGCAGAACCCGGTCGGCCACGTGGTGGACGGCGAGACGCTGCGGCTGGTCGACTTCGGCGCGATGGTGGCCAACCCGGCGGCGCAGGTCGCGTTCTGGCACGTGATGGGCGGCGCGATGATCACCGGTGGGTTCTTCATGGCCGGGGTGAGCGCGTACCACCTCCGCAAGCGCACCGCCGAGCAGGACTTCTTCCGCAAGTCGCTGCGGCTCGGCGTCGGGGTGGCGCTGCCGGCGACGCTCTTCACCGTGACGTTCGGCGGGCTGGGGTTCGAGACCATGCAGCCGAGCAAGCTCGCGGCCTGGTCGGGATCGGCCGCCGAGCGGGCCGAGGTCCAGGCGGCGATGGTCGCCGCGCACGGGCCCGGGGACTATCTGCCGCCGATCGGCTGGGTGTATGGCGCCGGCCTCACGATGATGCTGCTGTGGGTGGTGATGACGCTGGTCGCGCTGCTGAGTTTCCTGCTGATGGCCTTCCGGCCGGTGGTGCGGGGATTCCGGCTCTGGCACTGGCTGCTGACGCTGATGATCCCGGTGCCGTTCGTCACCATGATCTCCGGGTGGATCTTCCGTGAGATGGGCCGCCAGCCGTGGGCCGTGTACGGGCTGCTGAAGACGTCCGACGCGATGTCGCCGGTAACCGCGGGCCAGATGCGGTTCTCGATCCTGGCATTCGCCGGTGTCTTCTCCGTCCTCATCCTCGTCAACTACTGGCTGCTGGCCAGGCACGCCCGGCGCGGGCCCGGCGTCGTGGCCCTGGGCGACCGCCCGCTCGACACCCCCTCCGTCCCCGTTCTCAGCTTCTAGGGAGCCGATCATGGAGATCTTCATCCTGGCCTTTTTCGCGCTCGGGTACCTGGTGCTGGCCGGGGCCGACATAGGGGTCGGCATGGCGCTGCCGTACCTGGGACGGTCGGCCGACGAGCGGCGCGAGGTGATCGCCGCGATCGCACCCTTCTTCCTGGGCAACGAGGTGTGGCTGGTGGCGACGGCCGGCGTGCTCGCGGGGCTCTTCCCCGAGCTGGAGGGTGAGCTGCTGAGCGGGAACTATTCGGTGGTCGTGGCGCTGCTGCTGGCGTGGGTGGTGCGGGACATGGGGTTGTGGCTGCGCGGGCGGGTGCCGGGCAGGCGGTGGGCGGGGTTCTGGGACGGCGCGACCGTGGCGGGCAGCTGGGGTCTGGCGCTGAGCTGGGGCCTGCTGCTCAGCCACGTGCTGCTGGGCATCCGGGGGCCGATCGCCCTGCTCCCCGCCCTGGTGGTGGCCGCGTTGTTCGTCACGCACGGGCTGACGTTCGCGGCCCTGCGGCTGCGCGGGGTGCTGCGGGAGCGGGCGGCCGTGTTGTCCGGCGGAGCCGGGCCCGGGAGATCGGTCGGGGCTGGTTGGTCGGGGGTGGACGTCCGCACGTACGCGCTGACGGCGGCGGCGCTGGTGGCCGTCGGGGTGCTGGCGGGGCTGCGGCTGCCGCTGCATCCCGGCACGGCCGGGGCCGTGCTGGTGCCGGTGATCCTGGTGTTGATCCCGCTGCTGGTGGCGGCGCAGGGATGGGTGTGGTGGACCTTCCGCCACCGGGTGACCGGCCCGTCCTACCTCTGAACGCTGGCGATGTCCGCCTGGCCGGCCGCTACTGGGACTTGACCGAGGCGTCCTCCGGCGCGACCTCCGGCGGCGAGGCCCGCAGCCAGCGGCAGCCGTGCGGGTCCAGCGGCACCCGTACCACGCCGTCACCCGAGATCTGGAGCGTGCCGTCCACCAGCAGGTCCGTCAGCTCGTTACCCTCCAGCCCGGTCAGCGTCAGCTCCACGTCCACCGCCGTGTCGCAGAGGTTGTGCGCGACCACGACCGTGGCGCCGTCCACGTCGCAGCGGTGCGCCAGGACCGCGTGGTGGCCGGTGTCCAGCACCGTGTAGTCGCCCCACGCCAGCTCGGGACACTCGCGGTAACGCTCGATCAGGAGCTGGAACCAGCGCAGGAGGGAGCCGGTGTCCCGCTTCTGGCCGGCGACGTTCACCCGGTCGGGGGCGAAGGAGCCCTCGGGGATCTCGCGTACTGGCTCGGACTGGCTGAAGCCGCCGTCCTCCGACCACTGCATCGGGATGCGGACCGCCATGCGGCCCTCCTCGTCGAGGTTCTCCCCCATGCCGATCTCCTCGCCGTAGAAGATCACGGGGGTGCCGGGCAGCGAGAACATCAGGCTGTAGGCCATTTTGACGCGCCGCAGGTCCCCACCCAGCATGGTCGGCAGGCGGCGGCGCAGCCCGCGGCCGAAGATCTGCATGTCCTCGCGCGGGCCGAACGCCCGGAAGACCTCCTGCCGCTCCTCCTCGCTCAGCTTGTCCAGGGTGAGCTCGTCGTGGTTGCGCAGGAACACCGCCCACTGGCAGTCCTTCGGCGGCTGGGGGCGCTCGCGCAGGGCGGCGGCGAGCGGGCGGGCATCCTCGCGGGCCAGCGAGAGCCAGGCGTTCTGCATGCCGATGAAGTCGAAGCACATGGTGATCTGGTCGCCGAGGCCCTCGCCGAAATAGCGGACCAACTGCTTGTACGGGAGATTGACCTCGCCGAGCAGGATCGACCCGCCCTTGCGCCTGCTCATGAACGCCCGCAGGTCGGCCAGGAACTCGTGGGGGGTGGCCAGCTTCGGGTTGACGTTCTCGATGAGGAACGGCACGGCGTCCACCCGGAAACCGGCCAGGCCGAGCTCCATCCAGAAGCCCAGTATGCGCGCGATCTCGTCCCTGACCTCGGGGTTCCCGACGTTCAGGTCCGGCTGGTGCCGGTAGAAGCTGTGCAGGTAGTACTGTCCCGACCCCTCGTCGTACTCCCAGAAGGAGCTCTCCTTGTCGGGGAAGACCACCTGACTCGGGTCGTCCGGCTCGGGGGTGTCCGACCAGACGTACCAGTCGCGCATCGGCGAGTCCTTGCTCCTGCGCGCCTCCACGAACCAGGGGTGCTGGTCCGAGGAGTGGTTGACGACCAGGTCCGCGATCACCCGCAGGCCCCGGTCGTGGGCGGTGCGCATGAACTCCACGAAGTCGCCCAGCGTCCCCAATCGCGGGTCGACGTTGTAGAAGTCGGTGATGTCGTACCCGTCATCCCGGTTGGGGGTCGGGAAGAACGGCATGAGCCAGAGGCAGGTCACGCCGAGCCCGGCGAGATAGTCGATCTGCTGCGTCAGCCCGCGGAAGTCGCCCACGCCGTCGCCATTGCCGTCCTTGAACGTCTCCACGTCCAGGCAATAGACGACGGCGTTCTTCCACCAGACGTCAGAGGTGTACGTCAGTCGCATCCGCTCCCGCTACCCGCGACGGATGCGTTCAGGCGAGCACGCGGATCGAGTCCTCCACGAGCTGCCAGAACCGCTCGACATCCAGCCCGGTCGCCACGTGCGCGTTGGGCTCGCGCTTGAGCTTGTCGATCAGGTCCACGCTGGTCGCCCCCGCGGTCTCGGTGCCGTGCAGCTCGATGTCGAGCCTGGTCCGGACGGTGGTCACGGTCGCGGGCTCGGCCACCAGCGCCACCGCGATCGGGTCGTGCAGGGGCGCCTCCGGCATGCCCTGGTCGCTCTCGTACGTGGCGTTGAAGAAGGTCAGCAGTTCCATGCCGAACGCGGCCGTCTTGTTGCCGATCGCCCCGATCCGGGCGATGACGTCCTTGGTGACGAGGGCCTGGTGAGTGACGTTCAGGCCGATCATGGTGAACGGCGGCCCGGCGCCGAGCACGATGGACGCCGCCTCGGGGTCGCACCAGCAGTTGAACTCGGCATACGGCGTCACGTTGCCCCGCCCGGTGGACCCGCCCATCCAGACGATCTCGCCGATCTTCGACAGCCGGTCCGGATACGTGCGGACGAACATCGCGATGTTCGTCAGCGGCCCGGTGGCGACGATCGTAACGTGCTCGTCGGCCGCGTCCACGGTGTCCCTGATGAGCTCGATCGCGGGCCGGGGATCCGCCTCCACGGTCGGCGGTGGCAGCTCCGGCCCGCCGAGGGCGTTGCCGCCGTGAATCCACTCGGCCGGCGACAGGGCGCGGACGAGCGGACCGGGGGCGCCCGGCGAGATCGGCACGTCCGTGATGCCGGCCAGCGAGGTCACCACCCTGGCGTTGTAGGTGGTGTGGGCCAGCCGGCCGTTGCCGCCGACGGTGGTGATCGCGCGCAGGTCGATCTCCGGGTGCCCGGCGGCCAGCCAGATGGCGAAGACGTCGTCGTGTCCTGGGTCGCAGTCGAGGATGACCGGGATCGGCACCTGAGCCTCCCTGCTGTGCGGTTTCGGTCATGGTATAGATCGGCGTGTCGATCCCGGCAGACCTCGTTCGTGTAGGTAGGGAGTCACCTGGGAGGGAAGACATGTCATTCACCGACGAAGAGATCGCGTACCTGCAGTCGCAGCCGCTCGCCCGGCTGGCCACCGTGTCCGGCGGCGGGCAGCCGGACGTGGTGCCGGTCGCGTTCGAGTTCGACGGTACGGGCTTCTGGATCGGCGGCTCGGGCGAGGAGGTGCTGCGTACCCGCAAGTTCCGCAACCTGCGGGCAGGCAATCTCCAGGTCGCCCTGGTGGTCGATGACATGGTGTCGTTCGACCCGTTCATCGCGCGTGGCGTGCGGGTCTACGGCGAGGCCGAGCCGCCGGTCGAACGGGTCGGCATGGTCGGCCCGGGCCTCTACACCCGGATCACGCCGACCGAGTCGTGGAGCTGGAACATGGCGGGCGAGCCGGTGGGCGAGACGTGGTATCCGTCGCGGCGGGCCGTGCACATTAAGCCTGTCGGGGACGGCTGAGCGTCAGGCGACCTACTTGGCAGCGGCGGCACGATCCCCTTGCCGGGCAAACCCTGCCCGTGCTGACGTTTGGACCGATCCATATGCGAGCTCTCTGAAACCGGCCTAGCATCCCGGGGTCCGGGGTCGCCGCCGCGAAACCAAGGCCACGGACCGCGGCGGCGGCCCATTGCCCATCCGGGAAATCAGAGGAGCAACGTGACGATTTTAGTGACGGGCGCGACCGGCAACATCGGCCGTCGCGTGGTGCATGGGCTGGTGGGCGCCGGCCAGCGGGTCCGCGCCATGGTCCGCGACCCGCTGGCGGCCCGCCTCCGCCTCCCCGAGGGGGTGGAGCTGGCCCTCGGGGACTTCACGCGGCCGGATACCTGGCCGGGCGCGCTGGCCGGGGTCTCGCGCGTCTACCTGTTCCCCTTCGCTCACGGGACCGGGTTCGTGGAGGAGGCGGCCGCGGCGGGCGTGGGGAGGTTCGTGGTGCACTCTGCCGCGGCCGCCGGGTTCGCCCCCTCCGACGACCCCAGCGCGCTCGGCCGCCATCTAGAGGAGGAGCGGCAGGCCCATCGAGGGCTGGAGCTGGTGGTGGAGGCCACCGGCAAGGAGTGGACGCACGTGCGTCCCGGGCTGCTCGCCGCCAACGCTCTCGGCTGGGCGGAGCGCATCCGAGCCTCCCGGGTGGTACGCGAACCGTACGGCCGGTCCGGCTACCCCCTGGTCCACGAGGCGGACGTGGCCGAGGTGGCGGTCGCGGCCCTGCTGACCACCGACCACCTCGGCTCCGCGTACACGATCACGGGTCCGGCCAAGGTCACGCAGGTCGAGCAGGCAGCGGCGATCGGCGCGGCCATCGGTGCCGAGGTGCGCTTCGAGGAACTGACCCCAGCGCAGGCCCACGCCCAGTGGCTAGTGGACGGCTACCCACCGGAGGTCGCCGACTGGCTGATCGAGCTGCTCGCTGATGCGGTCGACGGTCCCGGCGCGCTGCCGCCGACCACCACATACGAGGAGATCATGGGACGTCCACCGCGCACGTTCGCCCAGTGGGCCCGCGACCACGCGGCGGACTTCATCGGGGAGGCGGCATGACGATCCTGGTGACCGGAGCGACCGGAGCCGTGGGCCGACAGGTCGTCGCGGAGCTGCTCAAGACTGGCCGCCCCGTACGCGCCCTGACCCGGCGCCCTGCCACCGCCGCTCTTCCGGGCGAAGTCGAGGTGTATGAAGGCGACCTGGAACACCCCGAATCGCTGCGGGCGGCCCTGGCAGGCGTGGAGCGGCTGTACCTGTTCCCGGTGCCGCATACCGTCGCCGAAGTCGTCGCCCTGGCCGTGGAGTCCGGGGTGCGACGGATCGTGGACCTGTCGGGCGCCGGGGCCGAGGACGAGACGTTCGAGGACGGGTACCACGTGGTGGAGCGGGCCGTGGAGGCGTCGGGCGTGGACTGGACCCACGTCCGCCCGGGCGAGTTCGCCGGTAATTGGCTGGACTGGGCGCCGTCGATCCGCGCCGAGCGGGTCGTGCGGCGTCCGTACGGCGCGGCGGTCACCCAGCCCACGCACGAGGCCGACGTCGCCGCCGTCGCCGCCACGGTCCTCGTCGAGGACGGCCACGCGGGGCAGACGTACACGTTCGCGGGGCCGGAGGCGCTCACCGTCGTCCAGCAGGTCGAGACGATCGGGGCGGCCATCGGGGAGCGGGTGCGCTTCGAGGAGCAGGATCCGGTGACGGCGCGGGAGCAGTGGGTTCGGGACGGCTATCCGGCGGAGGTGGTGGACTGGCTGTTCGGCATGTGGGCCGACGCGGCCCGCGATCCCGCTCCGGTCAACGAGGACTGGGCCGCGGTCGTCCCCCGCCTCACGGGGCGTCCGGGGCGGACCTTCGCGGAGTGGGCCGCCGAACGCGCCACGGCCTTCAGATAGGGCCTCCCGGCGGGGGTACGGAGGCGGAGGTTCACGCCTCCGTACCCCCGCCGGTAAGGTCGGCCGCATGTACTCGACGCGGGTCTCTCAGTACGTGAATGCGCCGCGTTCAGCCGTTTACCGGGCACTCGTGGACGCGGACGCGATCGCCAAATGGCGGGTGCCGGCGGGCATGAGCAGCCACGTCCACGAGTTCGACGCCCGCGAAGGCGGGTCGTTCCGGGTCTCACTCACCTACGACGTGCCGGGGCCGACCGGCAAGTCGGCCTCGCACACCGACACCTACCATGGCCACTTCGCGGAGCTCGTTCCGGATGAGCGGGTGGTCGAGGTGCTGGAGTTCGAGACCGCGGATCCGGCGCTGCGCGGGACCATGACGATGACGACGACGCTCACCGAGGCCGGTGCCGGCACCGAGGTCGTCATCGTGCACGACGGGATTCCCGACGGTGTGCCTGCGGCCGACAACGAGACGGGCACGCGGATGGCGCTGGCGAACCTGGCCGCCCTCGTCGAGGGAAGCCCTAGCCCCTGACCATTTCGGACTCCGATGACCGCCGGGTCGCGCGGGGAAGCGTCAGCGCGGCCAGCACGCCGGCCACACCGATCGCGGCGGCGACAAAGAGGGCCGACCGGAGCCCATTGGCGGTGGCGGCGCGTACCGCCTCCCCGGTCAGGCCGGTGAGGTCGCGGTCCGCCACGGCGACCAGGACGGCCAGGCCCGCGCTGCTCCCCGCCTGCAGGACAGTGGAGGAGAGCCCGGAGACCGCGCCCTGCTCACCCGGGGCCACGCCGGTCGAGCCGAGGATGAACATGGTGTTGAACGACAATCCCGCGCCCAGTCCGAAGCAGACGAGGCCGGCCAGCAGGCCCCCATAGGATCCGCCGACGGACAGGCTCAACGCCAGCACCACAGTCCCTGCCACGCCCACGAGCACGCTGAGGGTCAGTGTGCCGCGCAGTCCCAGGCGCGGGATCAGCCGCTCACTGATCAGATTGCCCGCCGTGATGCCAAGTGTCGGCCCGAGGAAGGCCAGGCCGGACTGCATGGCGTCGTAGCCGAGGACATCCTGGAAGTGGAGGGTCAGGAAGTACGGCACGCACTGCAAGGTCAGGCCGTAGACGAGGATCGCGCCGGCCGCGGCGCTCGTGTGCCTGTTGCCCAGCAGCCGCAGCGGCATCAGCGGATTGCGGCTGCGGGCCTCGATCGTCAGGAACGCGGCGAGCAGCGCTGCCGCGGCGGCGAAGGACGCCATGGCGCCTGCAGAGGTCCAGCCCCACTCGGCGCCGTGCGCGATCGCGAACACCAGCCCCGTGATGCCCGCGGTGCCGGTGAGTGCACCAGGCAGGTCGAACCTGCCCACCCGCCGGCCGGTGTCAGATGTCAGCACGGCGAACGCCGCCACGGCGCCCGCCGCGGTCAGCGGCACGTTCACGAAGAAGACCGCCGGCCACCCGAACACGGCGGTCAGCAGGCCGCCGAGCAGCGCGCCGAGGCTGAGTCCGCTGGCACCGCAGACCGCCCACACGGTCATCGCCCGGTTGCGGGCCGGCCCCTCGTCGAACATGGTGACCACCAGCGCCAAGGTGGCGGGCATCAGGACTGCGCCCCCGAGCCCCTGCACCGCCCGCGCGCCGATCAGGAGACCGGGAGAGGCGGCGAGCCCGCCGAGGAGCGAGCCGACGCCGTACAGCAGCATGCCCAGAACGAACATCCGCCGCCTTCCGACCATGTCGGACAACCGGCCCCCGAGTAGTAGGAAGCCGCCGAAAGGCACCGCGTAGGCGCTGACCACCCACTGCAGCGAGTAGGGGGAGAACCCCACGTCTCGTGCGATCTCCGGCAGCGCGACGTAGACAATGGTGAAGTCCAAGGCAGTGATCATGCTGCCGAGGCCCAGGAGTACGAGAGGGATCAGGGATCGCATGCCGGACAGCCTGATCGCGGTCCCGGATCCCAGCCAGTCTCGTGTCTTGACTACTCAAACTTTGCTTAGGCTGGGTTGATGTGGATCGTGAAGCCGAACTGAGCGAGTTCCTCAAGTCCCGCAGGGCGCGGCTGCGTCCGGAGGACGCTGGTGTGCCGTACAAGAACCACGGAACGCGGCGGGTGCGCGGGCTGCGCCGCGAGGAGCTGGCGCTACTCGCCGGGGTGAGCGTCGCCCACTACACCCGGCTGGAGCAGGGCCGCAGCCAGAACGTGTCGGCCGAGGTGCTGGATTCCATCGCCGACGTGTTGCGGCTCACCGCGGACGAGCGGACCTACCTGCACGCACTGGCCCACCCGGCACACCGATGCCGCGACTGCCCGCAGACCCCGGTGCGACAGGGGCTGCAGCGGCTGCTGGACTCCATGATCCTCACCCCGGCCTTCGTCCTGGGACGGCACGCCAACGTGATCGCCTGGAACAGGCTGGCCGCGGCGGTCTTCGCCGACTTCGCCGCCATCCCCGAAGATCGCAGGACGATCGCTCACCTGATCTTCCTGGATGCGGAGATCAAGCGCATGCACGGCGAGGGGTGGCCGCACCTCGCTCAGGAACACGTGGCTCAGCTCCGGCTCCTGGCCGCGCGTTACCCCAAGCACCCGCAGATCATGGAGCACGTCGATGTGATCTGCAGCCGAAGTCCCGAGTTTCGGGCCCTCTGGAACGAGCACCACGTGGCCGCCGCGACGCACCGCGACTACATCCTGGACCACCCGGTCGTGGGTGAGCTGCGGCTGTCCGCCGAGCTCGTCGGCCTGCCCGGCGACCCGGAGCTCCAAGGGATGGACCTGTTCGCCGCCGAGCCCGGCTCGGAATCAGAGGACAGGCTGCGTCACCTCGCCGCCACCACCACGCGCGAGCCGTCCAACGCTCCCGTCGCGTAAGTGCTAGTGGCCGTGATCCGAGGTCTGGCCTACGGAGGGGGAGGCGGGCTCTCCCACAGGACGCAGCCAGGAGCCCTCTTGCGCGCAGCGCCCCGTCGCGGAGACCCATGCGCTTAGAGAAGGGTGCGGCCGGTGACCTCGAACTTGGCGAGGGCCTCGTCGATCCTGGCCAGGGTGTCCGGGTGGAGGGTCAGGTCGGCGGCGGCCAGGTTCTCCTCGATGTGGGACGGGGTGCGGCTGCCGGGGATCGTGGCCACGTGCTCGTCCTGGTGCAGGAGCCAGGCCAGGGCGATCTGGGCAGGGGTGATCCCCAGTTGGGCGGCCAGGGTGCGGATGGGGGCGTAGCGGTCGTTGTTGGCCGCCAGGTTGTCCGCGGAGAAGCGAGGGGCGTTGTGGCGGAAGTCGCCCTCACCCAAGGACTGGACTGTGCCGGTCAGGAAGCCTGTGCCCAGCGGGCTCCAGGCCACGATGCCGACGCCGAGTTCGCGGGCCGTCGACAGGAGGTCGGGGTCCACGGGGCGCCACATCGACCACTCGTTCTGGACGGCCGTCACGGGGTGTACGGCGTGTGCGGCCCGCAGTTGCGCGGCCGTCACGTTGGACAGGCCGACGTGCTTGATCAAGCCGTCGCGCACCAGGTCGGCCATGGCGCCGACCGTGTCCTCGATCGGCACGCCCGGGTCCGGGTAGTGGGCGTAGTAGAGGTCGATCACGTCGGTGTCCAGGTTGCGCAGGCTGCGCTCCGCGTAACGGCGGACGAGGCGGGGCTCGGCGTTCACGCGTAGCTCGCCGAAGGCGAACCCGACCGGCTGGGACCGGCTCGGCTCCCCCTCCGGGATCGCCAGGCCGAACTTGGTCGCGACCACCACCTCATCCCTGCGGCCCTTGATCGCACGGCCCACCAGGCGCTCGTTGTGGCCGTCCGCGCCGTACGCGTCGCTGGTGTCCACGTGGGTCGCGCCGCCGTCCAGGGCCGCCTTCAGCGCCGCCGCCGCGCGGTTGTCGTCGATGTCGCCGTAGATCCCCGGAGAGAGCACCATGGCGCCATAGCCGATGGCGGGGACCTGCAGGTTTCCAAGCTGGCGTGTCTTCATGGGTCCGAGTTTGCGGCGGATGGAGGTGCGGCGTCCAAGACCTCTTGTGATAACCAGTGGTTATGGACGTGCATCTGCGGGAGTTGCGCTATTTCGTGGCGGTGGCCGAGGAGCTCAACGTGACGCGGGCGGCCGAGCGGTTGTTCGTGTCGCAGCCGGCCCTGTCCAAGCAGCTCAGGGTGCTGGAGCGGCAGCTCGGGTTCCAGGTGTTCGAGCGGGTGCACAGCGGGGTCGCGCTCACCCGGCAGGGTGAGGTGTTGCTGCCGATCGCCCGGGAGCTGCTCGAGCGGTGGGCGGCCGGGCTCGAGGACGCGCGGGCGGCCGCCCCCACGGGGACCTTGGTGATCGGGATGCAGACGGCCGTGGGGCGCGGGTTGCAGCAGGCGGCGTTGCGGCGGTTCAGGAAGGCGATGCCGGGGTGGGAAGTGTCGTTGCGGCTGGTCGGTTGGGACGATCCCAGCGGCGGGCTGCTCGACGGCTCCTCGGACGTGGCGTTCATCTGGTTGCCGGTGCCGGCGGGACTGAGCACGTACGTGCTGGCGACCGAGGGCAGGGGTGTGGCCATGCCCGCCGACCATCCGCTGGCCGAGCTGGAGGAGGTGCCGTTCGCGGCGCTGCGGGACGAGCCGTTCATCGCGTTGCCCGCGGCGGCGGGGCCGCTGCGGGACTTCTGGCTCGGGCTCGACGCGCGGGACGACGAGCCGGTCGTCGGGGTCACCGCCAACACGCCGGAGGAGGTGTTCGAGGCCGTGACCAGCGGGCTCGGCGTGGTGTTGGTGGCCGAGGGGAACGCGGCGCTCTACAACCGGCCCGGGATGGTGTACCGGCCGGTGGCGGGGCTGCCGCCCGGGGAGCTCGCGATCGCGTGGAGAGACGCGGACAAGAGTTCACAAGTCGCGGCATTCATCGACGCGCTACGGCAGGTCGCCACTAAGGTCTGACGCGACATCGGATCCCGCAGAAGGGCGACTCCATGAGCGACTACACGATCACCTTCGACCTTATCGACGCCGACAACGACGGCCGCATCTCCGCCGACGAGCTCGTCCGGCTGATGGAGGTGCTCGGCCAGCCGGTGACGTTGGAGGCCGCGCAGGAAGGGGTGCGCCGGCTCGACAAGGACGGTGACGGGCTGATCAACGTGGAGGAGTTCGGGGCCTTCATTCAGAAGTGACGGCGATAGCAACCAAGCATTTGCTCGAAAACCTCTGTCGCCTACGTCACAATGGCGACAGGAGGGACGATGGCCATCAAGAGTGACATCAGCGAAAGCCGTACACCCGCGGACATCGTGACAACGCTCAGGTCGGGCATCGGCCGGGTTTCCGACGAGGTGATCAAAGAGATCCAGACCCGAATCCCCGAGTACGACCGGCCGGACGACGAGCTCTACATCAAGGTCGTCAGGATGGCGGTCGAGCAGGCCATCGAGGGCTTTCTCGACCGCATCGAGCACCCGGGCGCCCCATGGGATCCGGAGCCGTTCCGCATGATCGGCAGAGGGGAGGCGGCCGAGGGGCGCAACCTGGAGTCGCTCCAGGCCGCGATGCGGCTCGGCGCTCGAGTCGGCTGGCGACGGCTGACGGAGATCGCCGGTCCGCTCGGGTTGTCCCCCCAATCCCTGTACGACCTGGGCGAGGCCATCTTCGTCTACCTCGACCAGCTGGCGGACGCGGCGGCCGAGGGGTTCGATGAGGCCAGGGCACATGCCGCGGGCGAGATGGAACGCCGCCGCAACCGCCTCCTCGACCTGCTGCTCAGTCAGCCGCCCGCCAGCCAGGAGGCCATCGCGGACCTGGCCAAGGCGGCTGGGTGGCGGCTGCCGAGAACGGTGGCCTGCGTGGCGCTCGACGACCGGCCACCTGGCGCCTCCGCGCTGAACGGCGTCCACCGCGCTCCCGCTCGGCCCGGCGACCGCCGGATGCCCGCGCTGCCGCCCTACGTGCTGGCGGGGCTGGAGCGGCCCGCGCCGTGCCTGCTGGTGCCCGATCCGAGTGGGCCCGGCCAGGCGCAGATGCTGGAGCAGGCGCTGCGCGGACGCTGGGGCGCCATCGGGCCGGCCGTGCCGCTGGCCGCCGCCGCGACCTCGCTGCGCTGGGCACGGGAGGCGCTGGAGTTGTCACGGCGCGGCGTGCTGCCGCGCGGGCTGCTGCGGTGCGAGGACCACATGTCGACGCTGGTGGTGTTCAAGGACGAGGAGCTGGTCAGCGCCCTGGCCGAGGTACGCCTCGCGCCCCTCGCCCATCTGCGGCCCACCCAGCAGGACCGGCTGGCCGAGACGTTGCTGGCCTGGTTGCGGCACGGCAGGGGCGCGGGCGAGGTGGCCGCCCGGCTGCACGTGCACCCGCAGACCGTGCGGTACCGGCTCCGGCAGCTCGAGGAGCTGTACGGCGATCAGCTGGCCGATCCGGACATTCGTTTCGAGCTGGAGATCGCGCTCCGGGCTCGGCAAGCGGTCATCGGGAGCCGCCGCTGAGGGCCCTCTGCCGTGAGTGGGCGCTGACCGAATGGTCGCGGAAGAGCCTCAGGCGGTGCTCGCCGATGCGCTCGCGCAACGCGTGGTCCTCGACGCCGAGATCCTCGCCTGGGGCGAGAGCCAGCACGCCGACCTTGCCGACGTGCCGGTTCAGCTGCACGGCACGCGCCGCCTCGGCGACCCGCTCCAGCGGGTAGACGGCCGACAGCGTGGGGTGGACCAGGCCGAGCGAGATGAGCCGGTTCACCTCGTGGCACTCCTGGTAATTGGCGCCGTGGGAGCCGATGATGCGCTTGAGCTTCATCCACAGGTGCCGGTTGTCGTACTCGTGGGCGTACCCGCTGGACGATCCGCACGTCACCACCGCGCCGCCGCGCCGGGCCACGTACACCGAGGCGCCGAAGGTCTCCCTCCCCGTGTGCTCGAACACGATCGCCGGGTCCTCGCCCACCTGCCGCCTGATCTCGGCGCCGAGCCTGCGCCAGCCCTTCTCCTCGCCCAGGTCCTCGACCTGCGACCGGTCCACGACGTGCGCGCAGCCCATCCGGCGCAGCAGCTCGGCCTTCTCCGGGGTGCTCACGACACCGACGGGGATGCCGCCGCCGTTCCTGACGAGCTGCACGCCGTATCCGCCGAGGCCGCCTGTCGCGCCCCACAACAGCACCACGTCGCCCTGCTTCATGCGCGCGCCGCGCTCGCCCACCAGCATCCGGTACGCGGTCGAGGCGCACAACATGTTGCAGGCCGCCTCCTCCCAGCTCAGATGCCGGGGCTTGGCGAGCAGCTGGGTGGCCTTGACCACGGCGAAGTCGGCCAGGCCGCCGAAGTTCGTCTCGAAGCCCCAGGCACGCAGGTCGCCGGCCAGCATGCCGTCGTGCTGGATGACCGGGTCCTCGCCGTCGATGTACGCGGGACTGGTGACCACCCGGTCGCCGATCCGCCAGCGCCGTACCGCCCGGCCGGTCCTGACGATCACGCCGGCCGCGTCCGAGCCGAGCACGTGGGCCGGCAGATCGTGCCGGGGATCGGTGCGCCCGAGCCGCTCCAGGAACGCGAACGTCGGCACCGGCTCGAACATCGCCGACCACACCGTGTTGAAGTTGATCGCACTTGCCATCACCGCGATCAGCACCTCGTCGTCGGCCAGCTCGGGCATCGGCACCTCGCCGACGTACAGCGTCCTGCGTACGTCCTTGTCCGGCTCCTCCTGGCCGAAGATCCCCACGTCGTCCTTGCGGATGTAGGCGGCCCGGTAGGCGGCAGGAACGTCCAGGCGCGCCAGTTCGGCGGGCTCCGCGCCGGCCACCACTGCCTCGGCGAGTGTCATAGGACTTCCTTCAGGTGCTCGGCGATGACCTCGACGTGCGGGGGGTCGAGCAGGTTGAGGTGGTGCGACCCGGGGATCCCGACGATCTGCAGATCGGTGGTGTACGGGGCGAAGCCCCTGGCCGGGTCGTTCTCATGCACGTACCGGGGGTCCTCGACCGTCCACGGGGTGGGGTCCGTGGAGCGGTACAGGACGACCCGGCCGGGGTACGGGCTGGGGCGATAGCGTTCAAGGGCCCTGGTGTCCTCGTGGGAGGTCAGCTGGTGGCGGAGGACGGCGGGGCTCAGCCGGTCGAGCACTCCTGATTCGGCTATCCGGGCTTCGGTGAGGTCCAGCTGGGCCTGTTCGTCCAGCGGGAGCAGCTCGGCCGGGTCCAGCTCGATCTCCGCGCCGTAGGTCCTCCGTAGATATGCCGCGAAATCCGCGTATCTCCGGGCGTTGATCTCCCGCTTCGCGGGCTCGGGGACCTGCTCAGGCAAGCCAGAGTCGATCATGGCGACGAGTTCGACGTCGTCCAGTCTCTGGGCGATCTCGAAGGCCAGAATGCCGCCGAACGACCATCCACCCAGCCGGTACGGCCCCGCGCAGGTGTCCCTGATGGCCTCGGCGTACCGGGCTGCGCGCTCGGGGATGTCCAGGGAACCGTTCAGGCGCTCCAGACCGAAGACGGGGACGGGGAGGCGGTCGGCCAGCAGGGCGTAGACGCCGGTGGTGCCGCCCGCTGGATGCGCCAGGAAGATCGGCCTGCCTGGTTTGCCGGTGGTCAGGGGCCGGACGACGCCGCGCGTGGCCTCCGCCTCGTCGGCCTGCCTGATGGCGTCGGCGATCTCGGCCGCCGTCCGCGGAGTGCCCGGACGTGGCGGGGCGGTGCGGAGTTCGCGGGTCAGGAGCTCGAGGACGGTCCGCGCCAGCGCACCGACGCTTGCCCCTTTGAGCAGCGGAGCCGTGGGGACGGTCACGCCGAAGTCGTGCTCGATGGTGCCGCGCAGGCGGGTCGCGGCCAGGGAGTCCAGGCCGAGGTCCGTCAGCACGCTGTCGCCTCCCAGGCGGGCCGCGTCGATCCCGAGCACGGCGGCCGCGCGGTCCCGCACCTTCCCCGACACGACGGCCAGCGCCTCCTCGGGCGGCAGGCCGACCAGGTCCGGTGCGTGCTCCACGGGGATGCCGGCGATTTCGGAGAAGTAGGGGATGCGGGAAAGGGCGGGGAACAGCGTGTGAGCTCGGGTGGGGTTCAGCTTGACGACACCGGCCGGCAGGTCGCGCTGGATCAGCGCTTCCAGGGCCTCCAGACCCTCTTCCGCCGTCAAAGGCTCCACGGCGGGCGTGACAGGGGCGGCGGTCCCGGCCCAGGGACCCCAGTTGATGCTGATCGCCGGCAGGCCATCCGCCCGGCGCCGCTCGCACAGCGCGTCCAGCCAGGCGTTCGCCGTCGCGTAGGCCGCCTGGCCGGGGGAGCCGAGCAGGCCTGCGGCCGAGGAGAACGCGACCCACCAGTCGAGCTCCAGATCCTTGGTCGCCTCGTGGAGGTGCAGGCCGCCGGTGACCTTGGCGGCACACACGTGTTCGAGACTGCCGGGGTCCAGGTCCGTGATCAGACGGTCGTCCAGGATCCCGGCCGCGTGTATGACGCCGCGCAGCCGTACCCCGCCTTCGGTGGCGGCGGCGACCAGGCGCTCGGCCGTGCCTGGAGCTGCGAGGTCGCCCGCGATCACCTGGGCGATCCCGTCGGCGGGCCGCTGCGCGCGGCCGTTGAGCACGATGCGCGTGGCGCCGCGTGCGGTCAGCCAGCGGGCGGCGATCCGGCCGAGATGGCCGTAGCCGCCGGTGATCACGTACGCGCCCGGTCCCACGACCGGGGCCGGGCGGGCCTGCGGGAGCGGGATGCGGCGCAGGCGGGCCGCGTAGCGTGTCCCGTCGCGCCAGGCCACCTCGTCGTCGGCCGAGTCGCCGGCCAGCTCCGCGGCCAGGTCGGCGAGGTCGGCGAAGTCCACGAGGGTGGCGCGGGTCTCGGGGTGCTCCAGCGCCAGCACCCTGACCAGGCCCCTGAGCGCGGCGGGACCTGGATCCGGCGGCTCACCGTCCCACACGGCCTGTGCCCGCTCTGTCGCGATCGTGATCCTGGAGCCCTGCCTGGCCAGTCCGGCCACCTGGAGCATGATCCGCTGGACGCCGGCCGGGTCGAGGTGGCGGGGCACCAGGACGAGGGTGTTCGTCGCGTCATCCGTCCCGGCCACGAGGGAACGGAGGCGGGCTGCCCGCGCATCCCCCTCATCGGCCAGAATGAGCCACGCGCGGGGCGCGCCCGCCTCCGCCGGTGGGGCGTTGACCCACGTGCGGGTGACGAGCTTGGCGTCCAGCCTCGTGGGGATGGGCCCAGCGGGCAAGTTCGCGGTCTCGGTCCCTGAGAAACTGCCGTCCAGCGCGACGGTGGCCGTGCCGTACACGGTCCAGGCGCCGGCGGCGTTCTTGGCGGAGAGCTCGATCGTGGCGTCCGACAGCGTGATCGTCACCTGGGCGGGCAGCGGGAGCAGGCCCAGGAGCGTGACGTCGCGCAGCTCGGCCTCCCCGTGCACGTCGGTGGCCGCCGCCTGGGCGAGCCTGGCCAGGGCGGCCGGCGGGAGCAGGGGATGGCCGTCACGGTGCCAGTCCTCTGGCGGCAGCCGCCAGGGGGCGCCGGTGAGGTCGTCGAGCGTGGTCGTCCATGCGTGCCCGGCCGGGGTCTCGACGTGGGCGCCGAGAAGGGGGTGCCCGGCCGGCGGGCGGTTCGGCGCGGCCCAGTGCCGTACGTGGTGCCACGGCGAGTGCGGCACGTCCACCACGCGCCCCTGAGTTCGCGGCACCACGGCCGTGGCCGCCGCCGCCACCTGGTCGTAGAAGTCGCCCTCCGTGATCAGGGCGGCCGGGGGAAGCGTGTCGCGGAGCGCACCGGACAGCAGGGGGCGCGGGCCCAGTTCCGTGAACAGGCCGTGACCGTCCTCGGCGGCCGCCCCTACGGCCTGCATGAGGCGTACGGGACGGCGCAGCCCGGCGGCCCAGTACGCGCCCTCGAACACCGGCACCTCACGAGGATCCTCAAAGACCGGGGAGTAGTACGAAATTTCGGGCTTGCCGCCCACGATCCCCGCCAACTCCTCCCTGAGCCGCGGAAGCAACGGCCCGACCTGCGGCGAATGCCCAGCCCCCTCGGCCGTGAGCGTGCGCGCGAACAACCCCCTCGCCGCCACCGACGCCGCGAACTCCCCCACCCGCTCCGGATCCCCGGTCACCACGGTCTGCGCCGGGGACGAGTACACGGCCACGTGCAGGTCATCCGGCACCGCGTCGGCCCCGACCTCGACGACGGCCATGGCCCCGCCTCCGCCCAGCTCGCCCAAGAGGCGGGCCCTCCGGCAGACGACCCGTACGGCGTCCCCGATCCCGAGCCCACCGGCCACCACCGCCGCCGCGACCTCCCCCATCGAGTGGCCGATCACCGCGGCAGGCTCGAACCCGTACGCCCGCCACGTCTCGGCCAGCGCCAGTTGCGCGGCGAAGATGATCGGCTGGAGTGCTGCCACGCCCTCTGCGGGCGCGTGCACGTCGATGCCCGCCTCGGCGCGCAGCAGGGGCGCCAGCAGGTCGATTGTCCTGCGGTAGGCGGGCTCGGAGCCGTAGAGGTCCAGGGAGGGCGGGTGTGGGCTGTAGCCGCTGAAGACCCAGACAGGACCGGCGCTCCGCCGCCGGCATGGCTCGGCCCGGACATCGGTGACCACTCGCGGCCGGATGTTACGGAGCTTGCCGGCGAACTCCCTGCCGTCCCCGGCGACCACCGCGGCGGCCACCCGCCCGCGAGGCGCCCGCCTGGCCAGCGTGTGGGCGACGTCCGCGAGATCGGCGGGAGGCCGCCAGGCGGCCAGGGCGCGGGCGTGCCGCTCGACGCGTTCCGGGGTGGTGTCGGTGAGCAGGAAAACGTGTTTGGCCCGGTCGTCCGGGCGCACCACGGGGGCGGATGTCCAGGCGTCGAGGACGACGTGCGCGTTCGTGCCGCCGAACCCGAAAGCGGACACCCCTGCCCGGGCGTCTGCCCGTGGCCACGGGGTCGGTGCCGTGACCACCTGCAGCCGATCCCATGAAATATGTGGGTTCGGCCGCCGGAAGTGGAGGCTCGGCGGGATCACGCCGTGGTGCAGGGCAAGGACGGTCTTGATCAGCCCGGCGACCCCGGCGGCGGCTTCCAGGTGGCCCAGGTTCGTCTTGGCCGAGCCCAGCAGCACGTGCGACGGGATGGCGGCGGCGATCGCCCGCGCCTCGATCGGGTCGCCGAGCAACGTCCCGGTACCGTGGGCCTCGATGTGGTCGGGCCCCCGATCCAGGCCGCCGTAAACGTGCTTGAGCAGGGACTCCTGGGCCTCGGGGTTGGGCGCGACGAGGCCGTTGGACCGCCCGTCCTGGTTGATCGCGCTCTCGCGGATCACCGCCAGCACCCGGTCCCCGTCTCGTACGGCGTCGGAGAGCCGCTTGAGCACCACGACCCCGCATCCCTCGGCCCGCACCATCCCGTCCGCCGAGGCGTCAAACGCCTTGCACCGGCCGTCGGAGGAAGTGCCGCCGCCCCGGTCGAAGGCCACCGTGACCAAGGGCGACAGCAGCAGGTTCACGCCGCCGGCCAGCGCCAGGTCGCACTCGCCCGAGCGCAGGCCGCCGACCGCCAGATGGACGGCGACCAGGGACGAGGAGCAGGCGGTGTCCACGGCCATGGAGGGGCCGCGCAGGTCGAGCAGGTACGACAGGCGGTTCGCGGCGATGCTGAGCGCGGCGCCTGTGGCCGTCCACGCGTCCACGGCGGCCAGGTCCGCGCCGGTCAGGTAGGCGTACTCGGTGGCGGACAGGCCCGCGTACACGCCGGTCCGGGTGCCGGCCAGCGACCTCGGCGCCACGCCCGCGTGTTCGAGCGCCTCCCAGGCCGTCTCGAGCAGCAGCCGCTGCTGTGGATCCATGGCCGCCGCCTCGCCCGGCGCGATGCCGAAGAACTCCGCGTCGAACCCGGCCACGTCCTCCAGGAACCCCCCATGGCGGGTCGTGCCCGCCAGCACCTCGCGCGTGCGCGCCGACCCGTCGTCGAACGCCTCCCACCGCCCCGCGGGCACCTCGCCGACCGCGTCACGCCCCTCGATGAGCAACTCCCAGTACGCCTCCGGGTCGTGCGCGCCGGGCAGCCGGCAGCCGATCCCGACCACGGCCACCGGCTCCCCGACCGCGGCCGGCGGCGTAGGTGTCTCCTGGGGTGCGGACAACGCGCGAGCGAGCAGGTTGATCGTCGGGTGCTCCCACACGATCGTCGGACTCAGCTCGCGGCCGAGCAGCTCGCCCAGCTCACCGGCCACGGCCACCGCCTCGCGCGAGGACAGCCCGTGCTCCTCCAGCGGCCGGTCCGGATCCACCTGCCCGCCGAGCCGGTCGGTGAGGAAACGCCGGATCTCACCTTCATCAGGTACGTCCACGCAACACTCCCCTGCTGCCGAGGCCGGAGTGATCGGTCAACATACCCACCGGCGGACGGCGGCGGGCAGGCCCGTACGGAACAATCCTCGGTCGGGATTTGTCACGCCGGTGATAACCACAGCGGGATTTGTCCGGCAGGGCACAACGGGCGGCGGGATTTCGTTGCGCCACGTCATAGCCGCCCGGTCGCGCACGCCCCTACCCTCGCCTGCACCCACAGCGAAGGGACCCTCATGCGTGCCCTCCTGGCACTGGTGACACTGCTCCTGGTCAGCGCGAGCCCGGCCCACGCCGCCGACCCTGACAGAGAGGGGGACTGGTCGTTCGCCCCCGACGATGAGCGGCCGTCCACCGGGCAGAAGGCGCCGCCGGGCTACGCCCCCGGACAGCCGGCGCTGCCTGGGCCCGCCCGCGTGGTGAGCGAGCGCCGCCTCGACGCCCGCACGCTGGACCTGCTCATCTCCTCGCCGTCCGTCGGCCGGCTGACGCCGGTCCGCCTGCTCCTTCCCCAAGGCTGGGCGCGGGGCGCGAAGCGGATGTGGCCGGTGCTGTATCTGCTGCACGGCGGCGCCGACGACTACACGTCGTGGACGCGCATGACGGACGTGAAGACGTTCACCGCGAACCTGGACGCCCTCGTCGTCATGCCGGAGGCGGGCCGCGCGGGCAACTACTCGGACTGGCACAACGGCGGCAGGGGCGGCAGCCCGGCATGGGCGACGTTCCACACCTACGAGGTGCGGCGGTTGCTCGAGATCGGCTATGGGGCCGGGAACCGCCGGGCGGTGGCGGGCCTGTCGATGGGCGCTTACGGCGCGATCAAGTACGCCGCCCGCTACCCCGGCATGTTCCGCTTCGCCGGGGCGTACAGCGGCATCCTGGCCACCCGGCTCCCCGGCATCCCGGCGCTCATCATGAACGCCCAGTCCGCCGAGAAACAGGACCCGCTCGCTCTATGGGGCCACCCGAAGCGCGACAAGCAGGTGTGGGCCGCCAACGACCCCGTGGCCCTCGCCCCGAACCTCAAGGGGGTGAGCATCTACCTCTCCAGCGGCACCACCAGCTTCCAGGGCCCGCTGGACCCGCCGGGCTCGCCGTGGCATCCCGCGCATCTGGGCGAGCCGGTCTCCGCCTACACCGGCAAGGCTCTGAGCAGGCGGCTCAAGCAACTGGGCATCGAGCACACGATCCACCTGTACGGGAACGGCACCCATACCTGGCCGTACTGGATCAGGGAGTTCAAGAGGTCGTATCCCATGATCGTGGCGGCGCTGGGGCTGCGTTCCGGGTAGGGCCAGGGCGCGTGACACCGCGCTCCCGGCCCGGTCATGCTAAGCGGCGTGCAGGTACACCTGGCCGAATACCTCGGACAGGTTCTTGAGGTCCGTGGCCAGGTCGACCTCGGGGTTGGCCGGGTCGTAGATGGTGGCCAGGCGGGCGCGGACCGAGCCGAGCTTCTTGAGCTGGTCCCAGGTGGCGTTGGCGGCCCACTTCTCGCCGTATACCCGGGTGACCTGGCCCTGGTCGTTCTGCCAGCGGGTCCACAGGGTGACCGTCTCCGCGGCGTCGTCCTGGAGCGGGGCGGCGATGCGGTCGGTGATGGCCTTGGTGGCCTGCTCCTCGGTCAGCGGGGCGCCGGCGAAGCTCGCGTCCTCGATGGCGATGTGGGCGTAGGCGTCCCAGGCGCGGCCGCGTACCTGGATGGCCTGGTTACGCTGGGCCTCGGCGGCGTCGATCTTCCAGGTGGCGTACTCGGTGCCCAGGTGGCCGCCGTCGAGGGCGAGCTGGTCGAGGTAACCCTTGGCCAGCCAGACGCCGATACGGTCAGGGTCGAGCAGCGGGTACTTCTTGGCGATCTCGGCCTTGCAGCCGTCGCTGGCGCCGCAGCCGAGAACCGGCACCAGCGTGTGCGCGGCCAGCTTCTTGCCCGGGGCCAGGCCGCGCAGCGCGGTCGCGGCCTCGACGACGAACTTGTCGAGCTCGTCCGCCGTGGCGAACGTCTGGTTGTAGCCCAGCTGCGAGGTGAAGCGGATGCCGATGACGCCGGGCTGCGCGGCGGCCAGCGCGGCGACCTTCTTGGCGGCCTCGGTGAGGTTGCCGGCCTTGTAGTCGTCGGCCAGCTCGGTCTCGATCCACAGGCGCATGCCGGTCTGGGCGGCGGCCTGCGCGGCCTGACCGGCCGGCGTCTGCTGCGCGGCGCTCTTATCGGCGGCGGTGAGGCCGTCGGGGTCGACGTAGCAATCCTCGCCGTTCTGGCATTCCGGCGTGCCGCCGTCCTCGGCCCCGTCAACGTCCGGTGCGCCGCCGTCGCGAGGCTCGCCGTCGCCTTCGGCGCCGGTCTCGCACTGGTTGCCCGGCTCGGTGCAGTCCACGGTGATCGGGCCCATCGGGCCGGCTTCCTTCAGGTTCTCGCCGTCGTTGCCGAGCCAGAACTTCGCGATGTCCGCGGCTTCCTCGGGGGTGGCCATCCAGGTGCAGACCACGTACGCGGGGGTGTCGTCGGCCAGCAGGTCGTTACAGCTGCGCGGGTCGTCCGCCGACCACGCTGGAACGCCGACGCCCAGGAACGAGAGGGCGAGTCCGATGACGAGGAGCTGCCGCAGCCGCTTTCGCATGGCACCTTACTTCCAGGGGGTGATCGTGGGCATATGCACCATATCCGGACGATCAACAACGTTCAATCAGATCGACGGCCTTCTTCACGCCGTTCTCAACGCGCAGTAGCCGACCCAGTTGCGCTGATTTTTCGCGATATTTCGGTACGGCGCGTAGCCGTACCGACAGCGCGCCCCGGCTGAGCCGCCCGATCGGCAACGGCGGCGGCCCGGCCCCGAGCGCGGCCACCCTGTGCCCCCAGAAGGGCTGGTCGGAGAAGAACGGGCACACCACGCTCGGCACCCCCGCCGCCAACGCGGTCGCCGTGGTCCCGGCCCCGCCGTGGTGCACGACGGCCGCCATCCGCGCGAACACCGCGTCGTGCGCCACCTCCCCCACCGGCAGGATGTCGTCGGACGTCGCGACCGGCAGCCCCTGGACGACGCCCCGCACGCCGGCCAGCCGGAGCCCCGCGACCACTTCCTCGGCCACCCGCTCGGGCTCGCCCGGCACCATGCTGCCGAACCCGACGAACACGGGCGGCGGCCCGGCCGCGAGAAAACCCTCGAGGTCGCCGGCCCCTCCCGTCCCCGCAATCCTCCAGTAACCGGTGAGGTGCACGTAAGCGGGCCAGTCCCTGGGCCGGGACACGACCAAAGGGCTGACCCCGCACAGGACCGGCACCCGATCCCGCCGGTCGGCCGCGAACGGGCTGCCCCGCATCGGCCCCAACCCCAGCACACCGGCCCGCAGCCGGTTGACCATGCGCCCGAGCACCAACCAACCAAGCCGCTCGACGACCGCGTAGCTGGCCCGGTTGCCCAGCCGCC
Source organism: Nonomuraea sp. 3N208 (assembly GCF_052245935.1). NCBI lineage: Bacteria > Bacillati > Actinomycetota > Actinomycetes > Streptosporangiales > Streptosporangiaceae > Nonomuraea > Nonomuraea sp. 3N208. Next base: position 130,438 of record NZ_JBQQBR010000016.1, read on the forward strand.
CGAGGGAGACGAGCGGCACGAGCGGGTTGGGGAACTCGCCGGTCGGCTCGCTCGGCTGGAACTGCACGATCAGGTACGAGATGCCGTAGCGCTCCCGGAGATGTCTGCCGAAGGCGCCAAGGGAGGGGGCGAGGACCAGGTCGGCGCCGGCGCAGGCGGTGTCGACCTCGGCGACCAGCTTGGCTGCCAGAGGCTCGAGGACGGCCCTGAGGCCGCGGACGAACCCTATGGGCCCGCTGCCGAGCCAGGCCTGCCCTTCCACGCTCTCCAGGACCGCCATGGGATCCACGCCCAGCGGGGCGAACGACACCTCGGACCCGGCCAGCGCGGCGTAGCGGCCGGAGGCCACCAGCGTCGCCTCGTGCCCGCGGCCGGCCAGCTCCCGGGCCAGCGCGGCGCACGGCTGCGTGTCCCCACGCGACCCGAGCGCCAACACCGCCACCCTCATCGCGCCACGTCCCCGTGCGATCCGAGCGCCACCCTCATCGCGCCGTGTCCCCTTTTCGGTCCGGAGGCCGGCGTCTCCGCGCTCATGGCAGCGTCGCCCGGCTGACCAGCGCTCCGACCAGTACCAGCCCGGCCGCGACCAGCAGCCCGGTGGCGTACCCGGTGGCGAAGCTGCCGGCGGCGTGCACGATCACGCCGACACCGGCGATCCCGAACAGGCCGGAGATCTCCCGGCTCACCGAGAAGACAGCACCCGCGACCCCTGCCCGGGCCTGCGGCACCGCGCCCAGCACCGCGGACCCCAGGGGCATGGTCAGCGCCGAGCCCACCCCGATCGCGCAGACCGCGGGCAGCAGCCGCTCCCACCCGTCGCCCACCTCCAGGGTGGCCGCGACCGCCATCCCGCCGGCGACCAGCGTGAGCCCCAGCGCGACCGTGCGCCCGGCGCCCAGCCGCCGCTCCACCGCCGGCGCCACCGGCGTGACCAGCACCACCAGCAGGGCCAACGGCACGAAGGCCAGCCCCGAGCCGGTGGGCGTGAACCCCAGCACGCCTTGCAGGAAGATCGCCGTGTAGAAGAACACGCCGTTGACGCCGAGCCCCCAGAGCACCTGCGCCACCACACCGCCCGCGAACGCCCCGACCGTGAAGAGCCGCAAGTCCACCATCGGATCGGCGGCCCGCCGCGCGGCCACCGCGAACACCGCTCCGCTGCCCGCGCAGACCAGCAGGGCGGCGACGACGGCCGGCGAGTCCCAGCCGTGCTCCCCGCCGTGGATCAACGCGAACGTCCCCGACGCCAGGAACGCCACGGAGGCCACCACCCCGGGCACGTCCAGCGCCCGCCGGACCACGTCCGACGCGGGCACCGCCACGGCGGCCAGTGCGATGACCGCCACGCCCATGGGCACGTTGACGAGGAACACCCAGCTCCAGTGCGCGTGCTGGCTCAGGTACCCGCCCACCACCGGCCCGAGGGCCAGCGCCCCCGCGCCGGACGCCATCCACACCGCCACGCCCATGGACCGCTGCCGCTCTTCCCGCCCGGCCAGCACGGCGAGCGTGGCGGGCAGGATCATCGCCGCCCCGGCTCCTTGGGCCAGCCGGGCGGCGACCAGCAGGTGGATCGTGGTGGCCAGCCCGGCCCCGAGCGAGGCGGTGGTGAACGCGGCGAGCCCGGCCAGAAGCACCTTCCTGTGCCCATAGACGTCGGCGAGCCGGCCGCCGGCCGGCATGAGGCCCGCGAACGTCAGCAGGTAGCCGGTCGCCACCCATTCCAGGGCGGACAGGCGGGCGCCCAGGTCGTGCTGGATGCTGGGGAGCGCGACGGTGACGACCGTGTTGTCCAAGGTGGTCAGGAAACCGGCCAGCCCGACGACCAGGAACAGCGGTCCTGCCGTGGCCGGTCCCCGCCGCCGGGTGACGGCCGGCACGCTCACGAGTCCACCTCCACCCACGTCCAGCCGCGGCCGTCCGCAGTGGCCCGCACCACCCGGGTACGCCCCGCCGTGACCTTGACCCACCGCGGCCCGTCCTCGCCTTTGGCGGGCGTCTGCTCAGTGGGGGTGGAGTAGGGGTGCTTGCGGAAGGGCTTGACCGGGACCAGCTCGGGCCCGTCGTGCGCCACCAGCGGCTCGTGCCGCGCCGCCGATGGCTCGTGCTCTGCGGCCAGCGGCACCGGATCGGTGTCCACGCCGAAGACGGCCGGCCGCCCGTTGACGGTCACCGCCGGCCCCGCGTCATCCGAGTCCGCCACCGGACCAGCCCATCCGCCGCCCGTTCCTGGCTCGAGCGCCCGCCGGGACACACGCGCCTCCTGGGGCACCTCGGCGGCGGGCGGCGGGAGGGCGGAGCGGCGTGGGGAGGATGGCGGCGGGACGGCGGGAGGGCCCGCGACCGGTCGCGCAGGCTGCTCGCGGAGCTCCACACGCCGGTGAAAGGCACGCAGCGGGCGGGGCAGCCACCAGTTGGCGCCGCCCATCAACCGCATGGTCGCGGGCACCAGCAAGGCCCGCACGAGCGTGGTGTCCACCACGATCGCCACGAACAACCCCACCCCGAGCAGCTTCACGATCGTGATTCCCGCCGTGGCGAACGCCCCGATGACCACCAGCAGCAACAGCGCCGCACTGGTGATCACCCCGCCGGTCTGCTGCAGCCCGGCGGCCACGGCCGCCGCGTTGTCCCCCGTACGCAGCCATTCCGCCCGCACCCGCGACAGCAGGAACAACTCGTAGTCCATGGACAACCCGAACACCACGGCCAAGATCAGCACCGTCACCGTCGCCTCGATGGACCCGGTGGAGGTGAACCGCAGCACGGATGCCAGATGCCCGTCCTGGAAGGCCCACACGATCACCCCGAACGACGCGCCGATGGACAGCACGTTCATCAGCAGCGCCTTGAGCGGCAGCACCACCGACCCGAATGCGGCGAACAGCAGCACCCCCGTCACCGACGCCACCACCAGCGCCATCCATGGCAACGTGGCGCCCAGGCTGTCCATCAGATCCAGCTGGGCGGCGGTCGGCCCGCCGACCACCACCCGCCGCACGTTCGGCTCGGGTGCCAGCTCCCTGATCGACTTGACGAGCGCCTGGGCCGCGTCCGACATCGGGTCGGCGTCGTAGCGGACGGCGAGCCGCACGGCCCCGTTGTCCTGCGACAACCCCGCCACATCGACCCCGGTCACGTGCGGCAGCCGCCGCAGCCGGTCGGCCAGCGGCTTCACGTCGGACGGCGTCACGGGCGTGACCGCGCTGATGGGCGAATGGCCCTGGCCGAGCGGCCCCGGGACGGCGGGCGACTCGGTGAAGGAGCGCTCGACCAGGACGTGGACGTCGACCGCCGCCATGGAGTTCCTGGCGAAGTCCCCGTCCACGACCTCGGCCACGCGTCGGCTCTCGGAGGCGGCGGGCAGCACCCGATGATCCACGTTGCCGAACTTGACGTGCAGGAACGGCAGCGCCAGGGACACCAGCACGACGGCCACGGCGAGCAGGTACAGCACCGGCCGGCGCATCACGCTGGACGCGAGGGCGTGCCACATGCCGCTGTCGCGCCGCCCGTACCCGAACTGCGGGGTGATGCGGAGGGCGTCCACGCGCCGCCCGAGTATGCCGAGCACGGCAGGCAGCACGACCAGCGCGGCCCCCATCGCCACCAGCACGACGGCCGCCGCCCCGAGGCCGATCGAGCGCAGGAACATCTGCGGGAACAGCAGCAGCCCCAGCAGCGCCGTGGCCACCGTCAGCCCGGAGAACGCCACGGTGCGCCCGGCCGTGGCCATGGTCCGCACCACGGCCTGCTCGCTCGACGCCCCGCCCCTGATCTCCTCCCTGAACGCCTTGAGCACGAACAACGAGTAGTCGACGGCCAGGCCGAGCCCCAGCATGGTGACGACGTTCAGCGAGAAGACGGAGACCTCTGTGACCTCGGTGAGGAGCCGCAGCAACACCAGCGCGCCGAGCACCGCGAACAACCCCACGAGCAGCGGCAGCCCGGCCGCCACCAGGCTCCCGAACACGATGACGAGCAGCACCAGCAACACCGGCATGGAGATGGCCTCGGCGCGAGCCAAATCTGCGGCGGTCTGGTCGTTGAGCTCCTTCAGCAGCGGCACCGACCCGCCGACCTCGACGTAGAGGTTCTGGACGCGCCTGAGCCGGTCCGCGACGGCGGCGTAGGCGGCCTGCTTGTCGCCTTCGAGCGTGACCAGCGCATACGTCGACCGCCCGTCCTCCGACACCATCCGCTTCGACCCGGTCGTCCAGTACGTGGCCAGCCTGCGCACGTGCTCCCCCGGCAGCGCCCGCAGCGAGTCGTGCACCGCCTTCTTGTACCGCGGGTCCCGCGCCTTGACCGTCGGGTGCCGGTAGAGGACGACCACGTCGGCGGCGTGACCGCCGTACCAGTCGTCGTTCCAGCGGGCGGCGGTCGTGGAGTCAGCGCGCGGGTCCTCGAAGCCGCCGTCGGCCATCCGCCCGAACAGCTCCAGCCCCAGCGGCGCGGCGAGGACGGCCGCCACCAGGCTCAGCACCAGCAGCGTCCACCTGCCGCGATAGACCAGCCGGCCCCACCGGCACAGAGCGGATTCAAACAAGGGCGCCCTCCAGGTACGCCCGCAGGCACGCGCGCCGGGCGATCTTGCCGCTCGACGTCCGCGGCACGGCTCCGGCCTCGGTCAGCACGAAGTCATGCACTGATAAATCGTGCTTCGCCCGGACGGCCGCCCGCACCGCCCGCCCGACCTCGACCGCGTCGGCCGCCACCCCGCAGCGGGCGGACCGCTCGGCCACCACGACGAGCCGCTCGGTCTCCTCCCCCGGCACCGCGAATGCCGCCACACGGTCCCGCCGCACCGCCTCGTGGGCCTCCTGCACGGTGACCTCGATGTCCTGCGGGTAGTGGTTGCGCCCGTCGACGATGACCAGGTCCTTGATCCGCCCGGTGACGTACAGGTGGCCGTCGTGCAGCACGCCGAGATCGCCGGTCCGCAACCACTCGCCGCCGAAGACCTCCGCGCTGCGCTCAGGGTCGCGCCAGTAGGCGCGGGCCACGTTCGGCCCCCGCACCCAGATCTCGCCCACCCGCCCGCCGGGCAGCTCGCCGGCCGAGCCGACGATCTTGATATCCTGCCCGTACGGCCGCCCGCAGGACACCAGTCTGCTTGGCTCCCCGTCCACGCACGGCACGGCGATGCCCTGGCGCAGGGCGTCACGGGAGAAATCGCGCACCAGGGGCGGTTCGTCGCGGCCGATCGCCGACACGAACACCGTCGCCTCGGCCAGCCCGTAGGCCGGCGTGTGCGCTTCCGGCCGCAGCCCGCACCCGGCGAAGGCGGCGTTGAACACCTCGATGGCGGCCGGCCGGACCGGCTCGGCACCGTTCAGCATCACCCGCACCCCGGACAGGTCCAGCCCGCTCTTGTCCTCGGGCCGCACGCGGGCGGCGGTGAACTCGTAGGCGAAGTTCGGCGCGCCGGTGAACACGTCGTCGTACTCAGACAGCAGCCGCAACCACCGCACGGGGCTCATGACGAACGCCACCGGGTCCATGAACACGGCCTGGTTGCCGCCCATCATCGGCATCGCGATCGTGGCGACCAGCCCCATGTCGTGGAAGAGCGGCAGCCACAACACCGCCACCGACGTGCTTGGCCGGGCGCGGAACGCTTCCCAGAGCTGGGCGGCGTTGGCGGTGAGGTTGCCGTGGGTGATCTCGACGCCGGCGGGCGCGCGGGTGGAGCCGGAGGTGTACTGCAGGTAGGCCAGGTCGCCCGGCCTGATCGCCTCCGGCTCCCACTCGTCGGCGAGCAGGTCGGAGACGGTGTCCACAGTGATGACAGGCACAGAGGCGGCGGGCATGCGGGCGGCGGGCTCGGGCGCTGTGAGCATGGCGGCGGTGGACCCCGGCCCGGTGGCGAGGAAGTCCGTGACGCCGGGCAGCGCGGCCGTGGTGGTCAACACGACGGCGGGGTCGGCGTCGGAGAACGCCCTGACCAGCCGCTCGGCGTGCCCCGGCAGGCCGGGCGCGAACAGCGGCACCGCGACAAGCCGTGCGTACATGGCGCCCAGCACGGCGACCACGTAGTCCAGCCCTGAGGGGGCCAGCACCGCCGCCCGCTCGCCCGGTCCGGCGAACTCGCGCAACCGCACGGCCAGCGCCCTGGCCTTGAGGTCGGCCTGCCCCCAGGTGTACGTCCGGCGGGAGCCGTCCCCCAGGAAATCGGCGAACGTGTACGCGGGCGCGCGCGGAACCTCCCGCGCCCACCGCGCCACCTGGGCGATCAACGTGTCCGGCATGCCGAGTCCCCTCGTTTCAGGGACCTAGCAAATTACGGGAGAAGGACGGCTGGATTCTTGCCCAACGCCTGCACATTCCTCATTCGGTCTTGTTACGGGGTGACAAGAAGTACGGCAAAATAAGGGAGTTTGCCTGTCCTAGGGGGTTCACGCAGGTGCACAGCTATGTACGCGATCTCGGCCTGCTCCGGGATCGCCGGTTCACGCTGCTCCTGACCGCCAGGACGATCTCCGTCCTGGGCAGCGCGTTCGCACCCGTGGCCCTGGCGTTCGGCATCCTGAACCTGCCGGGCGCGGACGCCACGACCCTGTCGATCGTGCTCACCGCCGAATCGCTCCCCATGATCGTGTTCATGCTCGTCGGCGGCGTGATCGCGGACCGGCTGCCGCGGCAGCGGGTGATGATGGCCGGTGAGTTCATGATGGCGGCGGCGTTCTTCGCGCTGGGGGCCATGCTGCTGGCCGGCTGGACCCCGCTGCCCGCGCTGGCCACGGCGGCGGCGGTGGCCGGTGTGGCCACGGCGATCACGTTCCCCGCGCTGACCGGGATCATCCCCGAGGTCGTGCCGCAGGACCGGCTGCAGACCGGCAACGCGCTGCTCGGCCTGGGCGCGAACGCCTCCCGGGTGGCCGGGACGGTGTTGGGCGGCGGCACGGTGGTGTTGTTCGGCGGTGGCTGGGCGCTGACGGTCAGCGCCGCCATGTTCGCGGTGGCAGGCGTGCTGATCGCGCTGCTGCGGCTGCAGCAGGGCGTGCGGGCCGCGGGCGCGGGGCACTCGGTGCTGGCGGACCTGCGCGACGGGTGGCGGGAGTTCCGCTCGCGGCAGTGGATCTGGGTGGTGGTGGCGCAGTTCTCGCTGCTGGTCATGGCTCTCCAGGCCGGGCACGGTGTGCTCGGGCCGCTGTGGGCCAAAGAGAACATGGGTGGCCCGGCGGTATGGACGGCATTCCTCGCGGGCGAGGCCATCGGCATGATCGCCGGAGTGCTGGTGTCGATCCGGCTGCGGCCGAGCCGGCCGATCCTGGTGGCGGTGCTGCTCTGCCTGCCGACCGCGTTGCCGTACGTGCTGCTCGGGGTCGACGCGCCGATCTGGGCGATCGTGGCGGGCGCCTTCGTCCTCGGGGTCTGCTTCGACGTGTTCGGCGTGTTGTGGCAGACCACGATGCAGCGGGAGGTCCCGGCCGAATCGTTGTCGCGGGTCAGTTCGTACGACATGCTCGGGTCGCTGATGTTCGGGCCGATCGGGCTGATGCTGGCCGGTCCGGCGTCGGAGCTGTTCGGCACCCAGGAGTCGCTGCTCGGCTGCGCCGTGCTCATCGTGGTGAGCACGCTGGGGGCCCTGCTGGCCCCCGGGGTGCGCAACCTGCGCGCCGAACCTCGACCGCGACTCGGGCCGGTTCAGACAGAGGCGAAGTAGGCGTTGGCCCTGGGCTGGAACATCAGCGCCATCGCCCCGAGCACGGCCGCCACGTGCAGGATCCGGCTGGCCGCGAAGACCCACCCCACAGCGTCCAGGCCGGCGGCGGCCTCGGCGATCGACCCTCCGTCCAGCAGCCACCGAGCGGGCTCGATCACCAGCGACAACGTGCCGAACACCCCCAGCGTGCCGGCGAGCGTCCACCTCGCCCAGTTCTGGCCGCGCCGGAGCCGCAGCGCCAGGAAGATCGCGCCGGCGAAGACCGCCAGCCGGAATCCGACGCCCGGCAGCAGGCCGGCCAGGGCGGACGTGCCTTCGAGCAGCTCTCGGGTGACCATCAGGGCGGCCTCGAACACGCCGAGCGCGACCGCCGACAACCAGAGCATGGCCGCCGCGTGCACGACGGGCGGCGGGCCGGCCGGCGCGGGGTCGCTTCTGCGCAGCCCGGTGACAGTGCTCATGACAGGTACCTCCATAGGTCCGGGACGTGTACCTCGAAGTCTCCGCCGCCGAGCCGCACCGATCATGCCCGCCGTCCCCCCAGTTCAGGTGGGGTGCGCCCTACCCGCCGTCAGACGATGATCAGCCGTACGACGACGCCTGCGCAGTTGCCCGCCACGCAGATCCGCACCGGGACCTCGGAGATGCCCGGCGTGGCGGGCACGCCGCCCACGTGGCCGTCAGGGCCGATGGTCACGCCCTGGGGCAACCTGGTGTGGTCGTTCACGGAGAAGGTGGCCACGACGCCGGGCGGGCCGCCGCTGATGCCGATCTCGCCGTCCAGCGGGGCGCCGACCTTGCCGGGGAAGGTCAGCTGGCGCGGCACCCACGGCACGTTGCGGAGCACCACGAGGGTGACCTCCTGCTCGCGGCACGTCTGCCCGGCGCACAGCTGAACGGGAACGACGTAGGTGCCCGAGCGCTGCGGCGTGCCGGACAGCCGGCCGCCCTGGTCGACCTGGACCCCGACGGCAAGGTACTTCGCGCGGAACGCCAGGCCCTTGGCCGTGGGCAGCAGCCGGCGGCTGACCTCGATGCCCTCGGTGACGTAAATGGTGTCCTCGACCAGGTGGCGTTCTGGGGGTTCCGTAGGAGTTTGCTGCGCTGTGAGCGTCATGGGGATGGAGATCGACGGCACTGCGGCGGTCAACACGCACACGGCAAACCCGGCAAGCAGAAACACCCACCTTTGCCGCATCGCTACCCCCTGGCTTAGCTACTCCCCTACGTACCCCCTTCACCGCGTGTTCATGGCCTCACTCCGCGAGACGGGCTCGGTCGCCAGACGCCGCGTCAGAGATAAGTCACAGATAATCAGTCACATGGCAGCTGAATCCGCTCAGACCCTCGAGCGCGGGCTTCGCCTGCTCAGACTGCTTGCCGACGGCAAGGGCGGGCGGACGCCCACTGAGCTGAGCGGCGAGCTGTCGCTGAGCCGGCCCGTGGTCTATCGGCTGCTGACGACGCTGATGAACGAGGGCTTCGTGCGCCGGGACGCCGAAGGGCGGGTGCATCTCGGGTTCGGGGTGCTCGTGCTGGCCCAGGCCGTGCAGCCGCTGCTGCGGGCGGCGGCGCTGCCGACGTTGCGGCGGCTGGCCGAGGAGGTGGGCGCCACCGCGCACCTGACCGTGGCCGAGGGCGACGACGGGCTCGCCGTCGCGGTGGTCGAGCCTTCCTGGACCGATATGCACGTGGCCTACCGGGAGGGCGCGCGCCATCCGCTCGCGAAAGGCGCGGCGGGCCAGGCGATCCTGGCGCTCCGCGGCGGGCGTGACAACTACGACGACTACTTCGTCACGGAAGGGCAGTTGCAGGAGGGTGCGCGGGGCGTCGCCGCCCCGGTGACCGGGCTGCCGTGGCTTGAGGCCTCCGTGGGGGTGGTGACGTTCGGGCCGCTGGAGGAGTCGACCGGGCCGCGGGTGGTGGCGGCCGCCGCCGAGCTGTCCGCGGCGCTGGGTTGACATCTCCCTACCCATGGCGGACGGTAGTCACATATAAAGGACACCTTCGTCCGATAAGCGGACACGCAGGGGAGGGGCCGATGCCGTACTACCGGGTCGTTGGGGAGGTGCCGCGTAAGCGGCACGTGCAGTTCAGGCGGCCGGACGGCGGCCTCTACGCCGAGGAGCTGATGGGCGAGGAGGGCTTCTCGTCCGACTCCTCGCTGCTCTACCACCGCTATCTGCCGACCGCGATCGTCAAGGCGGAGGCGGTCGAACCCGGCACGGAGACGCGCCTGGAGCCCAACCTGCCGCTCTCGCCGCGCCACTTCCGCACCCAGGAGCTCGCCAGCGCCGGCGACCTGGTCACGGGCCGCATGGTGCTGGCCGGCAACGGCGACGTCCGATTGTCGTACGCCACCAGCGACCGGCCGAGCGAGCTCTACCGCAACTCCATGGGCGACGAATGCGTCTACGTGCAGCGGGGGCGCGTGCGTTTCGAGTCCACCTACGGCGTGATCGAGGCCGGTGAGGGCGACTACATCGTCGTCCCGACCGGAACGATCCACCGGTGGGTGCCGGAGCCCACGGGCGGGCCGGTCAACGTGCTGGCCATCGAGGCGGCCGGGCACATCAGGCCACCCAAGCGGTACCTGTCGCAGTACGGGCAGTTCCTTGAGCACGCCCCTTACTGCGAGCGCGACCTACGCGCCCCCGCCGAGCCGCTCGTCGTCGAGGGCGAGGAGGTGCCAGTGCTGGTGCGCACGCGCGGCGGGCTGACCAGGCTCGTCTACCGCAACCACCCGTTCGACGTGGTGGGCTGGGACGGCTACCTCTATCCGTTCGCGTTCAATATCAACGACTTCGAGCCGATCGTGAAGAAGACGCACGCGCCTCCGCCCGTGCACCAGACATTTGAAGGGCCCGGGTTCGTGGTGTGCTCGTTCTGCCCGCGGCCGCTCGACTACCACCCCGAAGCCATCCCGATCCCATACAACCACCACAACGTGGACTCCGACGAGTTCATGTTCTACGTGGGCGGTGACTACTCCGCGCGCGCGGGCTCGGGCATCGATGTCGGCTCGATCTCGCTGCATCCGGCCGGGTTCACGCACGGGCCGCAACCCGGCGCGGTGGAGGCGGTGATCGACGCGGTCGCACGGGGCATCACGACCACGAGCGAGATGGCGGTGATGGTGGACACGTTCCGCCCGCTCGACCTCGGCCAGGGCGCGCTGTCCTGCGAGGATCCCGGCTACGCGTGGACATGGGCACGATGACTCTCTACACGGCATTGGTGGACGACGCGGGCCTGTTCCCGCCGACGTCCCTGCACATGGACGAGGCGCTCGCCCGCTACCAGCGGGACGTGGAGCGCGGCAACCCGGTGCTCACGCACCGCTTCCTGTGCCCGGCCAGCCGGCTGGACCGGCTGCGCGGCAAGGACTACCGGCCGCGGCGGATCGGGCTGATCGTGGACACGCCCGAGTTGCCCCCCTTCGACGACCTGCCGGTGGACATCGTCGAGATGCCGCTGCCCGACGGCACGTCGGTCGCGGCGCTGGCCGATCGGCTCGGGCTGCCTGACGGGGTGCGGCTCTTCGCCGAGGTCGCCCCGGGCAAGATGGCCATCACCGTGCCCGACGGCATGGGGCTGAAGGTCCGCTGCGGCGGCCTGGCGGCCGACGCCTTCCCGCCGGTGGAGCATCTCGCGATGTTCCTCAAGTTCTGCGCGGACAACGAGGTGCCGTTCAAGGCCACGGCCGGGCTGCATCACGCCGTACGCCACTTCGACCCGTCGCTCGGCGTGGACCGGCACGGGTTCCTCAACCTGGCGCTGGCGGTGTGCGAGGCCGTCGAAGGACGCGATCCCGCACCCGTGCTGCGCGCCACCGACGTGGGGCATCTCGTACGCGTGGCGCAGGCCGTACCGGAGGAGACCGCGAAGCAGGCGCGGCGGCTGCTGGTGAGCTACGGCTCGTGCAGCACCAACACGCCCGTCGAAGACCTGCGCACGCTTGGACTGATCGAGGAGGATTCGTGAGTTGGGGTGTCGGCAACTTGCCCTACGGGGTGTTCTCCTCGCCGGGAGAATCGCCCAGGGTGGGCGTACGGTACGGCGACCGAGTGCTCGACCTGACCGCCGCGCTGCACGACGAGGTGTTCGCCGCCCCGTCGCTCAATCCGTTCCTGGCCAGGGGCCGCGCGGCCTGGCACGACACCCGGACGCTGATCAGGAACAAGCTCACCGATGACCTGGCGGTGACCGAGCGGCACCTGATCCCGCTTGAGCAGGTGCGGTTGCACATGCCGTTCGAGGTGGCCGACTACGTCGACTTCTACTGCTCGCTCGACCATGCCAGCAACGTCGGCAGGATATTCCGGCCCGACACCGAGCCGCTGCTGCCGAACTGGCGGCACCTGCCCGTCGGATACCACGGCAGGTCGGGCACGGTCGTGGTGTCCGGCACGCCGGTCAAGCGCCCGCACGGGCAGCTCGGGGCAGGCAGGTTCGGGCCGTGCGAGAAGCTCGACTTCGAGGCGGAGCTGGGGTTCGTGGTCGGCGTGCCGACCGAGCTCGGCACGCCTGCCGGGGCGTTCGAGGACCATGTGTTCGGAGTGACGCTGGTCAACGACTGGAGCGCGCGTGACGTGCAGGCGTGGGAGTACCGGCCGCTCGGGCCGTTCCTGGCCAAGTCGTTCGCCACGTCGATCTCGCCGTGGGTCACCCCGCTGGAGGCGCTGCCCAGGATCCCAGGACGCCCGCAGGATCCGGAGCCGGCCGCTTACCTGCGCAGACAGGGCGACTGGGGGCTGGACATCTCCGTCGAGGTCCTGCTCAACGGGGAGGTCGTGTCGCGACCGCCGTACGCGACCATGTACTGGACACCCGACCAGATGCTCGCCCACATGACCGTGAACGGGGCCTCGCTGCGTACCGGCGACCTGTTCGCCAGCGGCACGATCTCGGGGCCCAAGCGCGGCGATCGCGGCTCACTCATCGAGCTGACCTGGAACGGGACCGATCCGATCAAGCTGGCGAGCGGCGAAGTCCGCTCGTTCCTGCAGGACGGCGACACGGTGACCATCCGGGCCACGGCTGGCGACCTGACTTTGGGGGAAGTTTCCGGAACTGTCGTATAGGTGACTCAGTGTGCTCGATCGAGGACTGAACGCTACCCTTGGAACGCCTCCCCGGTCCATCGGAAAGCAGGATTCACCACATGCGGCGTGTCGGAGCTCGGGCGATACTCTGTGTCGCCTTCCTCCTGATCTGCGGCTGCAGCCCCGTGACGGCAGAGGCGCCCGTCACGGCGCCGGTCGTGCACATCTCCCCAGCGCTCGACAGCAAGCGGGCCCGGCCCGACCGCGGCCTGATGATCAGCGCGTCCGGCGGCACGCTCAGCAACGTCCAGGCCTATGAGGGCGGGGAGCCCGTGCCGGGCAGGCTCGACGGTTCCCGTACGATCTGGCGCTCCGACTGGACGCTCAAGCCCGCGGCCGAATACACGGTGACCGCCACGGCCGCGGCCCCGCGCGGCCCCGCCACGGTGGCGATGGGCCGCTTCCGCACCCGCCCGGCCGAGCGCACCTTCGGGATCGTCGCGACCACGCCCCTGCCCGGTGAGACCGTCGGCACCGGCATGCCGATCATCATCGACTTCGACACGCCCATGACGGACAAGGCGGCCGTCGAGCGGGCACTGGAGGTCAAGAGCGGGCAAGCGGTCGAAGGCGCATGGCGGTGGACAAGTGACACCCAGGTGGTCTACCGCACCCGCCGCTTCTGGACGCCCAGGCAGCGGGTCACCGTCACCGCCCACCTGGCCGGCCTGCGTCTGCCCGGCGGCGTCTACGGCGCCACCGACTCCACCTTCGCCTTCACCGTCGATCGCGAGCAGACCAGTGTGATCGACACCAGGACACACCAGATGGTCGTCGAGCGCGACGGCGCGCTCGCGCAGCGCATGGCCATCAGCGCCGGCATGGCGACCACCCTCGAATACACCACGACCAGCGGCGTGCACCTGACCATGGACAAAGACAACCCGGTCCGCATGGTCTCCCCCGGCCGGCGAAAAGGCGAGCCCGGTTACTACGACCTGATGATCGACCACGCCGTACGCATTTCCAACAGCGGCGAATACGTGCACGCCAAGGGCAATGTGTGGGCCCAGGGCCGGGAAAACGTCAGCCACGGCTGCATCAATGCGCGGCCTGACCAGGCCGCCTGGTTCTACGCGACCTCCCTGCGCGGCGACCCGGTCACGATCACCGGCACCGACCGTGAGCTCGGATGGAACAACGGATGGGGTTTCTGGCAACTCCCGTGGGAGAAGTGGATACAAGGCAGCGCGCTGAGTGTCGCCGATTCCCCAGGTGGGTGGGTGCCGTAGGGCTGAAACCAGGATTACGGTAGAGGAAGGGGAACCACCCACGCGCATAGGCCCGTTTACCCATCAGGAGGGCCGGACATGGATGAATGGATCATCTGGGTAATCCTCGCGGTCGTGCTCGGCGTGGCCGAGTTGTTCACCTTCACGGCCGCGCTGGGGCTTCTCGGCGCCGCGGCTCTCCTGACCGCCGCGACCGCCGCCATCGGATTGCCCGTCCCCCTGCAGTTACTGTTCTTCGCCGTCTCATCCACAGCCGGTCTGATCATGATCAGGCCGCTGGCGATGCGTCATATCAGGCAGCCGCAGTTGCAGCGGTTCGGCGTGGATGCACTCGTCGGCAAACCCGCCTACGTCGTCTCGGAAGTCACCGGCCGTGACGGGCGGGTACGCGTCGGGGGCGAGGAGTGGTCGGCGCGCGCCTACGACGAAACCCTGGTGATTCCCACGGGGGCGACCGTCGACATCATCGAGATCGAGGGCGCGACAGCCCTCGTCTATCCCCGGGAGTGAGTCATGGATGCGCTCTTGCTGGTCGGACTATTCGTCATCCTCTTCGCCGTGCTCACCGTGCTCAAGGCCGTACGGATCGTCCCGCAGGCCCGGGCGCGCAATGTCGAGCGCCTCGGGCGCTACCATCGCACGCTCAAGCCTGGGCTCAACTTCGTCATCCCGTACATCGACCGCGTCTATCCCATGATCGACCTGCGTGAGCAGGTCGTGTCGTTCCGCCCGCAGCCCGTCATCACCGAGGACAACCTGGTCGTCGAGATCGACACGGTCCTCTACTTCCAGGTCACCGATCCGCGGGCGGCGGCGTACGAGATCGCCAACTACATCCAGGGCGTCGAGCAGCTCACCGTCACCACGCTGCGTAATGTCGTCGGCTCCATGGACTTGGAGAAGACCCTCACCTCGCGCGACACCGTCAACAGCCAGCTGCGCGGCGTCCTCGACGAGGCCACCGGCAAGTGGGGGCTGCGCGTCAACCGCGTCGAGGTCAAGGCCATCGATCCGCCCAAGACCATCAAGGACGCGATGGAGAAGCAGATGCGCGCCGAGCGGGACAAGCGGGCCGCGATCCTCAACGCCGAGGGCCAGCGCCAGTCGCAGATCCTCACGGCCGAAGGCGACAAGCAGAGCCGCATCCTGCGCGCCGAAGGCGGCCGCACCGCGGCCATCCTGGAGGCCGAGGGCCAGTCGCGCGCCATCGACCAGGTCTTCCAGGCCGTGCACCGCAACGACCCGGACCCGAAGCTGCTGGCGTACCAATACCTGCAGATGCTGCCGCAGCTGGCGCAGGGTCCGGGCAACACGTTCTGGGTGATCCCGAGCGAGGTCACCTCAGCGCTGCAGGGCGTCTCGAAGGCGTTCACCGAGGCGCTGCCGCAGTCAGCGGCCACGAGGCAGGAGGCCCCGGAGAGCACAGCTGCCGAGGAGGAGGCCGCCAAGGCGGCGGAGGCCGCGGCCGAGGCGGTCGCGGACGCTCAGGAGGCGGAGAGCCCGAACGGGCCGCGCCAGCTCACCCAGGGCGTCCAGGAGCCTTCCCCGTTCCCCGACCTGGAGCGGGAGACGAAGGAGTCCGAGCGCTGAGGTTCGGATGAAGGAGCGTCTGGCACGCGCATGGTGCGCGTGCCAGACCGCGTTCTCGGTCGGGCGGTTGGTCGACGCCGTGGCGGCGCAATGGGCGGTCAGACCTGCCCGGCGTCGAAGTACGCGGCCAGCTCCGCGTCCAGCGGCGGCACGTCGTACGGCATGCCCTCGTTCCGCAGCGACATCGTGGCCATATAGCCCGCCGCCACGCTCATCCTGGCCGCCACTGGAGAGGTGTCCGTCGCTCCGCCTTCCCGGACGAACCTGCAGAACTCCGCCACGATCTGCGCGTCCGCGCCGCCATGCGACCCCTGCGCGGGAGGCACCTGGTACGCGATGTCGCTGTCACCCCGGTAACCGGAAGGTCCCGTGTTCCAGACCTTCACCACGTCGCCGGGCCCGTCACCGAAGTTCTCCAGCCGCCCCTCCGTGCCGATGACCGTGTAGTTGCGCACGTAGTCGGGCGTGAAGTGGCACTGCTGGTAGGCGGCGATGACGCCGTTGTCGAGGCGCATGTTCATCACCGACACGTCCTCGACGTCGATGACGTGGTGCAGGTCGGTCCGTGAGGTGGGCGGCCACTCGTACTCCTGGAGCCATCCCTCGGGGCGCGGCGTGCCGGGCGGGCGGCGGGGCAGGTCACCGTAGACCATCAGGTCGCCGAACGCGTTCACCCTGGTCGTGTAGCCGCCGGCGAGCCAGTGGATGACGTCCAGGTCGTGCGCCGCCTTCTGCAGCAGCAGGCCGGTGGTGCGGGTGCGGTCCGCGTGCCAGTCCTTGAAGTAGTAGTCGCCGCCGTAGGACACGAAGTGGCGTACCCAGACGGTCTTCGGCTCGCCGATGACGCCCCTGCGGATGATGTCGCGCATGATCCGGACCACGCCCATGTGGCGCATGTTGTGCCCCACGTACAGGCGGGACCCGGTGTCACAGGCTGCGCGCAGGATGGCGTCGCAGCCCTCCACGGTGATCGCCATAGGCTTCTCCAGGTAGACGGCCTTGCCTGCCTGGAGGCAGTCGATGGCGAGGCGCTCGTGCGTGTCGTCGGGGGTGTTGACGACGATCGCGTCCAGGTCACGCCGGTCGAGCAGCTCGCGGTAGTCCCCGGTCAGGAACTCCGCCTCGAACCTCCCTGCCTGCCTTTTGAGCACCGCCGGGTCGGAGTCGCACAGCGCGGTCACGATCGACCCCTTGCCCGGCCGGTGCGCGGTCAAGGCGAGGCTCTTGCGCAGGCCGAGGCCGATGACTCCGATGCGCAGGTCTTCCACTGGTGTCCCTTCCGAGAAAAACCATCAAGCGCGAACGGGGACAGCGGCCCCTCGCACGCCTCCGGTTCGTACCAGGCCGATCTGGAGGCTAGTCCTCATTTGTGCAAATAACTAGGCTGGGTCGCGCAGTTCTGCGCATGATTCGTGCATCATGCCAGTCGACAACCAAGGCGTGACAGAAGATCGATCTGATTGACCAAGGGATCTTCGTAGAGAGCAAGCGCGCGGTGTGGTCGAGCGCGAGGCGCACTGCCCCGAGCGTGATGTACTCGCTGCGCGGCGGAGCCGCGTGAAGCTTAGCTGTGGGGGCACTTAAGAACTCCTCGATGGACATAGGCCAGGGCGTGCGGGCACAGTGCGTTAGGTTCGTCCTAGGGGGAAAGGGAGCCATGAAAGCACTGGTCAAGGAGAAGGCCGAGCCTGGCCTGTGGCTGGTCGACGTGCCGGAGCCGGAGGTGGGTCCCGGCGAGGTGATGATTCGGGTCCTGCGGACCGGTATCTGCGGCACCGACCTGCATATCCGTAAATTTGATGACTGGGCGCGGCATACTCTGAAGCTCCCGCTCATCGTCGGGCACGAGTTCTCCGGCCATGTGGTGGACGTGGCGCCGGGCGTCGAGGACATCCGCGTGGGCGACCTCGTCAGCGGCGAGGGGCATCTCGTCTGCGGCAAGTGCCGCAACTGCATGGCGGGCCGCAGGCACCTGTGCCGCAACACGGTCGGCCTCGGCGTCAACAGGAACGGCGCGTTCGCCGAATACGTCACGCTGCCCGCCTCGAACGTATGGGTGCACCGCGTCCCCGTCCACCCCGACGTGGCGGCCATCTTCGACCCGTTCGGCAACGCCGTGCACACCGCGCTGTCCTTCCCCCTGGTCGGCGAGGACGTGCTGATCACCGGGGCCGGGCCGATCGGGCTGATGGCGGCGGCCGTGGCCGCGCACGTCGGCGCGCGCAACGTGATGATCACCGATGTCCACGACGAGCGCCTGGACCTGGCGGGCAAGCTCGGCGTCTCCCTCGCGCTGAACGTCACCAGGTCCTCCATCGAGGAAGGCATGCGCCAGCTGCACATGCGCGAGGGCTTCGACGTGGGGCTGGAGATGTCCGGCAACCCCGCGGCGGTACGCGACATGATCGCGCACATGACGCACGGCGGGAAGATCGCCATGCTCGGGCTGCCGGCCGAGGAGTTCGCCGTCGACTGGGCCACCATCGTGACCTCGATGATCACCATCAAGGGCGTGTACGGCCGGGAGATGTTCGAGACCTGGTACAACATGTCGGTCCTGCTGGAGAAGGGCCTCGACCTCAGCCCGGTGATCACGGACCGGTTCTCGTACGAAGACTTCGACGCCGCCTTCGACACGGCCGCCAGCGGCCGTACGGGCAAGGTCATTCTGGACTGGAGCAGAGGAGCTCAGTCCGAGACAGCGAGTAACGAGGGAACGAGGGCCGAAGCGGCCGCGACCATGAACAGGAGCGCCTGATGTTCACGAACGTGCGCGAGCAGCTGCGGACGACGCTCGACGAGATCACCGAGGCCGGGTTGCTCAAGCCCGAGCGCGTGCTCAGCACCCCGCAGAGCGCCCAGGTCGGCGTGGCCGGGCGCGAGGTGCTGAACTTCTGCGCCAACAACTACCTGGGCCTGGCCGACCACCCGGAGGTGGTCGAGGCGGCCAAGGAGGCACTGGACCGGTGGGGATTCGGCATGGCCTCCGTGCGGTTCATCTGCGGGACCCAGGAGGTCCACAAGGAGCTCGAAACCCGTCTGTCGGACTTCCTCGGCATGGAGGACACGGTCCTGTACAGCTCATGTTTCGACGCGAACGGCGGCGTGTTCGAGACGGTGCTCGACGCCCAGGACGCGGTGATCTCGGACGCGCTCAACCACGCCAGCATCATCGACGGCATCAGGCTCTCCAAGGCCCAGCGGTTCCGGTACGCCAACCGCGACATGGCCGAGCTGGAGGCCAGGCTGAAGGAGGCGGCGGAGGCGCGACGGCGGCTGATCGTGACCGACGGCGTGTTCTCCATGGACGGATATGTCGCGCCGTTGCACGACATCTGCGACCTGGCCGAGCGGTACGACGCCATGGTCATGGTCGACGACTCCCACGCCGTCGGCTTCGTCGGCCCGACCGGCCGCGGCACGCCCGAGCTGCACGGCGTCACCGACCGGATCGACATCATCACCGGCACGCTGGGCAAGGCACTCGGCGGGGCCAGCGGCGGCTACGTGGCCGCCCGCAAGGAGATCTGCGAGCTGCTGCGCCAGCGCTCCCGGCCATACCTGTTCTCCAACTCGCTCGCCCCCGTCATCGCCTCGACGTCGCTCCGCATCCTCGACCTGCTCGAGACCTCGAACGACGCCCGCGAGCGGCTGCGGGCCAACACCGCGCGCTTCCGGAGTGAGATGACCAAGGCGGGGTTCGACATCCTGCCCGGCGATCACCCGATCGTGCCCGTCATGATCGGGGACGCGGCCGCGGCTGCCGCCCTGGCCGAGCGCCTGCTCGAGCAGGGGATCTACGTGATCGGCTTCTCGTACCCGGTCGTGCCGCACGGCCAGGCCAGAATCCGCGTCCAGCTGTCGGCCGCCCACTCGGAGGAGGATGTCGACCGCGCCGTGCAGGCGTTCATCCAGGCCCGCGGCTGATCGCTCACCATCCGAGTGTGTGCGCGATCACGGCTTGCAGGTGAGTATTCTCCGCTGGGTGATAGACACGCGGCGGCTACGCACGCTGCGGGCGGTCGCCGACCACGGCACGGTCACCGCCGCGGCGGCCGCCCTGCACCTCACCCCCTCCGCCGTGTCCCAGCAACTCGTCGCGCTGGAGCACGAGGTGGGGCACCGCCTGTTCACGCGGGACGGGCGCGGCGTGCACCTCACAGCCGTCGGCAAGATCATGCTCGACCACGCCAACGAGGTCCTCGCGCAGCTCGAACGCGCCCAGGCCGAGGTGGCCGCGTACACGGCAGGCGAGGCCGGCGAGATCACCGTGGCCTGCTTCGCCACCGCGATCAGCGCCGTGCTCTCCCCCGCGATCAGCGTGCTGCGCGAGAGCGCACCCGGGGTCCAGGTACGCGTGCTCGACGCCGAAGGCGACCACAGCCTGGCCATGCTGCTGGACTCCGAGGCCGACCTGGCGATCACCGTCGAGTACCGCGGCGCCCCCGACGCCTCCGACCGCCGCCTGTCCCGCATCCCGCTGTACGCCGAGCCGTTCGACCTGGTGCTCCCCCATGACCATCCCCTGGCCGAATCGGCCATCCTGACCTCGCTCGCCGCCGAAACCTGGATCGGCCCCTATCCCGGCAATCCGGTCCACGACGTGATCACGTTCGCCTGCCGGCAGGCCGGCTTCACCCCGAACCTGGCGCACTGCTCCGACGACTTCCGCGCCGTGGTCGCCCTGGTCGGCGCCGGTGCGGGGGTGGCGCTGGTGCCGCGGCTGGCCCTGCGCGACATGGCGCTGCCCGGAGTCGTGATACGCCACACGCCGGGGCCCGAACGCCGGGTCTTCGCCGCCGTACGCAGGGGCGCGGACTCCCACCCCCTCGTACGCCCGCTGTTGTCAGCCCTCCGCACGGTGGCGGCCTCCCTCGGACCGGCATGAAACACCCCGCTTTATCCGGACATCTCCTCAGGTGTGTTCGCCCACTGGAAGGACCGTCGCATGGGGCCACCCGAGCCCGCACAGCGCTTCGAGGAGATGTATATGGCGCACTATCCCGCCATCGCCACGTATGTCCGGCGGCGCGCCGGCTCGCCCGACGACATCGCGGACGTGATCGCGGAGACGTTCACCACCGCCTGGCGCCGCCTCAACGACGTCCCGGCGGGCAACGGCGCCCGGCTCTGGCTGTACGGCGTGGCCAGGCGCGTGCTCGCCAACCACTTCCGCGCCGAGGAACGCCGGGCCGCCCTGGCGCTGCGGCTCCGCAAGGAGATCACGACTTGGGCGGCGTCGGCCGCCGGCCAAGACGTGGCCTACCAGGCGTTCAAGCGACTCTCCGACGACGACAGGGAACTGCTCGCGCTGGTCGCCTGGGAAGGACTCAACGGACCCGAGATCGCCAAGGTGCTCGGCTGCTCTCGCGGCGCCGCCAGGCTGCGGCTGCACCGCGCCCGCAAGCGGCTGGCCAAGGAGCTCGCCGACCTCGACATCGACCTGACCACGTACGGCTCACGAGCCGTCTCCCTCGCGGAGGGCCGCTCATGAACCAGGAGCTCGACCACATCGTGGCCCGATTCGCGGCCGAGCCCGTCGCGGACGTCAGCGAAGGTGCCCGCGAACTGCTGCGGGAGATCATGGAGAACGAGCCCGCGCCCGCCCTGCGGCGGACACCGCGATGGCCACGGCTTCGACCGGCAATCCCCGTGGTCGCCCTGCTGAGCGCCGCCATCGTGGCGGTGACCTGGGTGATGCCGAACGCCACCGCCACGGCGCTCGACATCAGGAAGGAAGACGGCTACTACGTCATCGAGATCAAGGACCTCTACGCCAACCCGAAGCTCTACGAGACCCAGCTGCGGACGATCGGCCTGGACATCACGCTCAGAGTGACGCCCACAACGACCGCCTTCGAGGGCCAGGTCTTCCCCGTCGGGCCGAACCACGCGTACCTCACCGAGATCAAAGGCATCTACCCGCCGGGCCCCTGCGACAAGCTGGACGGCTGCGCCATCGGCGTGAAGATCCCCGTCGGGTTCAAGGGCACCGCCGACGTCAGCGTCGGCCGCAAGGCCCGGCCGGGCGAGCGTTATCAGAGCACCACCTCGTGGGACGCCAAGGGCGAGCCGATGCAGTGTGTCCCGTTCGTCAACAAGACGGTCGCCGAGATCCGGCCCATCATGCGGGAGCGCGGGGTGAGCATCGAAGAGTTCATGATCATCGATCCGAACGGCAAGCCCGGCGACTTTTCGTTGAAGGAATCCGTGCCGGACTCGTATTACGTCGTCGGCGGCTCACTCAACGAACCCGGCAAGGCCATGGTCATGGTGCACTCGTCCCCGGCACCGCAGAAACGGGTGGACAACGCCGCCAAGCGGTGCGCGTCTCCTGATCTTCCCGGGCTCGATCGATCTTGACGATACCGTGAGCGCATGGGCCGAGGGACGCCGTACCGCATGCTGCTCGGGATGCCCGGGGTGCGTGCGCAGGCCGTGTTCGGCTTCCTCGCCCAGCTCACGCAGCAGGTTGCACCGGTGGGGATGGTGCTGGTCGTGCAGTCGGCGACCGGATCCCTCGCGCTCGCGGGGCTCTGTGTCGCGGCGTTCTCGGTCGGCGCAGGGGTGGCCAGGCCCGTCCAGGGCCGTCTCATCGACCGGCGCGGGTCGCGGTCGGTGCTGGCAGGGGCGGCGTTCATGCACGTCGCCGCGCTGGTCGCCCTCGTTGCCTGCGCGTCGGCCGGCTGGCCCGCGTGGACGTTCGTGTCGCTGGCGTGGATCGCGGGGGCCGGCCTTCCGCCAATCTCCGTAAGCATGCGGTTCGAGTGGGGCCGCCGCGTGGCGGACGAGGGGCGCACGGCCGCGTACAGCCTCGTGTTCCTGGTGCAGGAGCTGGCCATGCTCGTCGGGCCGCTGGTGTTCGGGCTGATGATCGCGGTGGCCTCGTCCTCGCTGGCGCTGGGCGTCGTCGCCGTGGCGGCCGGGTCGGGGACGCTGGCCTTCTCGCGGGCATTGCGGGCCGGGCGGACGCCGGGGGCGCGGCAGCGGGGGCGGGTCTTCGCCGATCGCCGGATGCTGGTGCTGCTGGCGGTGGTGCTGCTGCTCGGCGGGGCCTTCGGGGCACTGCAGGTGGGGGTGCCCGCGCTGGCCATCGCCCGGGACATTCCGGTGGCGACCGGGGTGCTGGTGGCGGCGCTCTCCTTAGGTGGTATCGCGGGGGCGGCCGCCTATGGTGCTCGTTCGTGGGGCTCGGCGGTCCAGGTGCGGCTGGTGGCGCTGATGCTGGCGCTCGGGGTCGCGCTGGCACCGCTGGCGGCCATCGATGCGCTGCCGGTTTTCTGGGTGGTGCTATGTGCGAGCGGGATGATGCTCAATCCGGCGCTGACGACGTCGTCGCTGCTGGTGGACGAGTACGCGACGGGGGCGCAGGCAGAGGCCTTCGGATGGGTGTCCACCGCCGTGAGTATTGGGAGTGCGGTCGGGTCGGGGGTGGCAGGGGTGGCCGGGGAACGGTTCGGCACCTCGGCCCCGTTCCTGGTGGCCTCGGTGTCCGCGCTGCTGGGCGCAGGCATGGCGACCGTCCTGCTGAGGCGCCGTCGCCGTTGAACGCGCTTCCTGCATACACAATCTGTTTACACATGGAGTAGACTCGCCATATGGCTATCGTGCGCACCTCAGAGGCGGCCCACGCCGGGCTCCAGCGGCTCGCCCAGCGGCGCCACCGCAGCATGGCCGCCGTCCTGGAAGAGCTGGTGGAGCGGGCCGAGACCGAAGAGTTCTGGGGCAGTCTCGGACGCTACTGGGAGGAGACTCCTGGCTATCTCGACGACGACGAGATCAAGTCCTGGATGGAGACCCCCGCCCCCGAGCCCGCCGACACTGAGGCGGAGCAGGCGTGAAGCGGTTCTACCGTGGCGAGATCTGGTGGGCCGACCTGGGCCAGCCTGACGGGCGCGTGCAGGGCTACCCCCGGCCCGTGCTGGTCGTCAGCTCCAACGCCCTGCACGCCCGCACTCGCGGAGAACTGGCCTGGATCGTGCCCATAACCACGCGCAAACGCGGCTGGGACGGGCACATCCATCTCGCGCCGGGAGCCGACACCGGCCTTGAGTCCGACAGCTACGCCATGACCGAGCAGCTCCGTGTGTTCAACGCCCGAGACTGGCTGGTGCGCCGCGTGGGCGCGGCACCGGCCGCCGCCATGGGGGATGTGTCGGCCGCCATCCGGATGCTGGCGGACCTGGTGTAGCGCGCCATCTGCTCAGGCGGCGCGGGCGCGGTTGAGCGCGTCGGTGAAGCGGGCGTACCTGTCCAGTTCCGCCTCCACGGGGTCCAGCACGTGCTCCTTGGCGACCTCTCCGATGGCCGCACGCAGGGCTCTGGCCGTACGCCGGGCCCGGCGCCTGCCGCCGGCCCAGGCGGCCAGCCGGGACAACACCGCGATCAGCACGCCGGCCAGCGCCCCGCCCGCCAGCAGCACCGTCGGCCACGGCACCGCACCGGCGGTCGGGAGCGGCGGCTGGGGCAGGCGCAGGTAGTCCATCCCGAACAACACACCCAGCCACAGGGCGCCGGCCGCCATACCGCCGAACACCAGCCACTGCAGGACGTTCACGGCCCGCCACCACTTGGGGCGCCTGGTGGCGACGACGGATGTCGTAGCCACGGCCCGATCCACCGCGTCCGCCAGATCCTCGGAACGGGAACGCGCCGCCTGCCGCACCGCCGCTGCCCACGGCCCCAGCAGCCCCTCCGCCGCCGCCTCGCCGACGTCCCTGATCGCCGTCTCGGCCTGCGCCCGCTGCATGGCAGACGCGGCCGGCACCGAGGTACGCCCCACAACCTCCCCGGCCTGCCTTCCCATCAGCTCCTTCGACGCCCGGCCGGCCGACCCGCGCGACGGGGCGATGCTGCCGATGCGCAGCCTGCGAAGCGGATCCGGCCGGAAGCGCCGGACCCACCGGGTCACCGGCCATCCAGTCGCGACGACGGCCCGATGCCGGTGGCCCTTCGCCACGGCCTCCACCACCAGCGGCACCCCCGCTGCCTGGGAGAGCGCGGCGGTGAGCGCCCGCCCCCATCCTGCCGTCCGCTTGGCGCGCCCGTTCTCCGCACGGCCGCTTTGCGCACGGCTGCCCTCCGCACGGCCGCCCTCCGCACGGCCTCGCTCCGAGCGAGCCCCCGCATCGGCGCGAGACGCCGCGCCCTCACCGGCCCTATCAAAGACCCCGCCTCCGCCGACGGCACCGGACACCACGACTTCCGCCGCGTCTGCGCCGGACACGGCCGACCCGGTCGCGAGATGATCGGCGGCGGCCGTGATGTCCGCAGCCAGGCGGGCGGACCACGCCTTACGGTGGGCGACGCGGTCCGCCAGCACGGAGCGGAGTTCGGGCAGGCCGGTGCCGGTGCGGGCCGAGACGGCGAGCAACGGCACACCGCCGAGACCGTCGTCGTCCAGCAGGCGGCGCAGGTCGCGTACGCACCGGTCGACGGCCCGCGGGGGCAGGCGGTCCACCTGGTTGAGCACCACCAGCGTCACGTCCCGGTGTCCGGCCAGCGGGCGCAGGTAGCGCTCGTGGAGTGCGGCGTCGGCGTACTTCTGCGGATCCACCACCCACACCAGCAGATCGACCATCTCGACCAGACGGTCCACTTCCAGGCGGTGGGAGAGCCGGATGGAGTCGTGGTCCGGGAGGTCCAGAAGTACAAGGCCGGACAGATCGGACAGGGTGGAGGTGGCGGCGTGGCGTTGCGGGATCTCGAGCCAGTCCAGCAGCGGGCCCGCGCCTTGTCCGTCCCAGAGAGCCGCCTGAGCGGTCGAGGTCGTGGGCCGGGTGACGCCGACGGTCGCCAGGTCCTCGCCGGCCAGGGCGTTGTAGAGGGACGACTTCCCGCTGCCGGTCGCGCCGGCCAGCGCGGCCACTGTGTGGTCGATGGACAGGCTGCGGCGTACGCCGGCTCGTTGGGCGACCGCCCGCGCGCCCGACACCACCTGCTCGGCCAGCCGTCCCTCACCCAGGGAGGCCGCCTCCAGGAGGGCGGCCAGCCTGGACTCCAGCGAAGGGCCCTCCTTACGGCGCAGCAGCTTCACCGGCCCTCCTCCGGTGCCGTGCCGCCATCCGACGGCCGCGGCGGCCCTTCGGACGGCTCACCATCGGCGGGGTGCTGCGGCCCTTCGGACGGCTCACCATCGGCCCGGCGCTGCGGCACCTCATCGGCTGGGTGCTGCGGCACCTCGTCAGCCTGGCCCTCAGTCGAGCTCCGCGCCGTCCTGTCCCCCGGGCCATCGGCCGGGCGCCGCGCCGACCCGTCGGCCAGGCGCTGCGCAGGTGCATCGGCCGGACGTCCCGCCGTCTCCCCGCCCGGACGCCGCCCAGGCACATCGGGCGGACGCTCCGTCGCCTCCTCGGCCGCAGGACGTAGCGCGGAGTCGGAGTCACCGCCTGCGGGTGAGGCACGGCCGTGGTCGGACGTCAGGCCCGGGTCGCCCGCCGGGCCGGGGCCGGTGCCCGGGCTGGGGCCGGTGGCCGAGCCAGGGCCGGAAGCCGAGCCGGTGGCCGGGGTTTGGGCTGGGAGTTCGGTTGTGGGATGGGGATGTGAAGCGGGCGGTGCCGCCGTTGGGAGGTCCGCGCGGTGGGCACGCACCGACCGCAAGGCCGCGTGCAGCGCGCCCGCCGCGTCTCTCGGCGGCTCGATACGCTCCAGAAGATCGGTGAACCGGGCGGACTCCGCATCCAGCACCCCCCGCACCCGCTCACGCAGGTCTTCCCGCGCCCGCACCGTCAGCGTACGCACCGCCTGGTCCCCGAACACCGCCTCCAGCAACTTCTGCGACAACACGCTCGTCCCGCCCGCGATCCCCACCTCGATCCCGGTCAGCCCGCCGGTGGAGGCGAACACGGCCAGCATGAGCAGCAGCCCCGCCCCGTTCACCCCGAACGACGCCACCCGCGCCGTGGTCCGCTTCTCCGCCCCTTCGGCCCGCACCAGGTCCAGGACGTACCCCTGCCACCCCCGCACCACAGCCTCGGCCCGCTTGCCGAGGTCCGGCGAGGCGCGGCCGAGCCGGGCGGACTCGACGGCGCCGAGCCGTTCGAGCAGGCCGGGCCCGCCGGGGGCGGCCGACCAGCCTTCCAGCGCGCGCTCGGCGGCCCCGTCGGCGGCGCCCCTGATCAGGGTCTCGACGCCGCTCTCCAGGGCCTGCTTGAGCTGGACCTCCGGCACCCGCCCCGTGAAGAAGCCGACGATACGGTCGCGGAGCCAGCCCACCCGGGTCTCCAGGGAGCGCATGAGGTCGCCGGTGCCGATGAAGTCCTGCCAGCGGGCCAGCACCTCCCCCCGCAGCAGTGACCCGTCCCGCATGCCCTCGTCGAAGTCGGCCATCCCGCCGGCGTACGCGCCCGACACGATGGACCGCAGCCCGTCGAAGGCGGCCTGCTGGCGCGAGACGGCCGTGGCCAGCGCGGGCACCCTGGTGTCGAGGCTGTCGAGCGCGCCCGACAAGGTCTGGCGTACGACCCGGGCTCGTTCCGCGGCGTCGGCGGCCAGCCCAGCCAGCCAGGAGGCGATGGGCTGGACCGACGCGACCGGCAGCCGCGCCTTCTCGGAAGGCAGAGCCGCTTCGGGGACGGTGAACAGGCGGCTGCCGTCGAGGCCGTTCTCGGTGAGGAGGCGAGCGAGGTCGCGGGCTACCGGCTCGAGGGCGTCCGGCGGCACCCGATCGAGTACGACGGCCAGCGCGGTGCTACGTTCCCGTGCCGAACGCAGGAAGCTCCACGGCACCTCGTCGGCGTACCGGGCGGCGGTCGTGACGAACAGCCACAAATCAGCGGCGGCCAGCAGTTGGGCGGCGAGCTCCCGGTTCGAGGTCACCACCGAGTCGATGTCAGGGGCGTCGAGCAACGCGAGACCGTCGCCCAGAGCAGTCGACGTCACCACGCGCAACGCGCCGGGACCGGAGCCGGTGGCGCGGGACAGTCCCGGCAGCACGTTCTGGCCCATGAACCAGGCGCGGTCGGCGGGGCTGACCACGAGCGTGGGCACCAGCGTGGTGGGCCGCAACACGCCCGGCTCGGCCACGTCGGCCCCGACCAGCGAGTTGACCAGCGTGGACTTGCCCGCTCCTGTGGACCCGCCGACGACGGCCAGCAGCGGGGCGTCCAAGGCGCGCAGCCGGGGCAGCAGGTAGTCGTCGAGCTGGCCGGTCAGCTCCCGCAGCGCGCGCCGATCCGCCGACGTCTCGCCGATCGTCAGCGGGAACAGGTCACGATCGAGCGGCCGGCGCAGCGACTCCAGGGCGCCCAGCAGGTCCATAAGCCCACGTTAGCCCTGTTCTTCGCACGATCGGGATCGCGCCGCCCTTCCATGGCATTTCATGGGCATTCGGGGCTAGCCTGCGGGCGGCTCCCGCAGCACGTAACCGACGCTGCGCAGGGTGTGGATGAGCCGCGGCTCGACGTCGTCCACCTTGCGCCGGAGGTAGGAGACGTACGATTCGACGACCCCGGTATCGCCGCCGAAATCGTAGTTCCACACGTGGTCGAGGATCTGCGCCTTCGAGAGCACGCGCCCGGCGTTGACCATGAAGTAGTGCAGCAGCTTGAACTCGGTCGGCGACAGGCGGATCTGACGCCCGGCCCGCCACACCTCGCCGGCGTCCTCGTCCAGCTCCAGGTCGGCCACCTTCAGCTTGCTGGCGGGCGCGCCGTCCGAACGGGTACGCCGCAGCACCGCCCGGATCCTGGCCTGCACCTCCTCCAGGCTGAACGGCTTGGTCACATAGTCGTCCCCCACCCGCAGCCCGGCGATCTTGTCCTCGGTGGCGTCACGGGCGGTCAGGAACAACACGGGCGCGTCGATCCTCTTGGCCACCTCCAACCCGTCCAGGTCGGGCAGCATCACGTCGAGCACCACGAGGTCGGGCGAGGCCCGCTCGGCCACCTCCACGGCCTCCTGCCCGTCGGCGGCGGTCAGCACCTCGAACCCGGAATAGCGCAGGCTGGCGGAGAGCAGGTCCCTGATGCTGGGCTCGTCGTCCACCACCATGATCAGCGCCTCGCGGAGCTCGGGTTTCATCACCTACTTAGAGTGACGCAGCCACCTGAGGGTTAGCTGAAGGCTCACTCCAAGGCGAGTGGGAGTTCCACGCGGAAGGTGGAGCCGCGCTCTGGCGAGCTGTCGACGGTGACCGTCCCGCCGTGCGCCCGCACGAGGGCCCGCACGATGGCGAGACCCAGCCCGCTGCCCCGGTCCTCGGCCGAGCGGCGGCGGGACCTGGCGGAGTCGGCTCGGTAGAAGCGTTCGAAGACGTGCTCGACCTGCTCGGGGGTGAGGCCGGGCCCGCTGTCGACGACCTCGAGGAAGACCTTGTCCGTGCCGGCCCCGACTCTGACGATGATCGGCGAGCCGGCGTCGGTGTGCACGATCGCGTTGGTGACGAGGTTGCTGATGACCTGGCGCAGGCGTACCTCGTCGCCGGAGACGATCAGGGCCGCGCCCCCGACGACGTCCAGCTTGATCAGCCGGTCGGGCGCGAGAATCCTGGCATCCTGTACGGCGTCCGCGGCGAGCGCCAGCATGTCCACGGGCCGCATCTGCAGCGGCCGCTGCTGGTCCACCCTGGCCAGCAGCAGCAGATCGTCGACCAGGAGGCTCATCCGCCCGGCGGCCTTCTCCACGCGCTGCATCAGCTCGGCGGGGTCGGCGCCGGGGTTCTGCCTGGCGTACTCGGCGAAGCCCCGGATGGAGGTCAGCGGGGTACGCAGCTCGTGCGAGGCGTCGCCGACGAATTGGCGCATGCGGTCCTCGGAGCGCCGGGCCGCCGTCTCGGACGCCGACCGGGCGGCGAAGGCGGCCTCGATCTGGGCCAGCATGCCGTTCAGCGACTTGGCCAGACGGCCGACCTCGGTGCGAGCGTCGCCGTCCGGCACCCGCCGGCCGAGCTGGCCGCCCGCGATGGCCTCGGCCGTGCGCTCGATCTGGCCGAGCGGGCGCATGCTGCGCCGTACGATCGTGATGCCCACGACGCCCAGGATGAGCAGGATGCCGCCGCCACCCAGCAGCTCTATGAGCACCAGGCGCCGGGTGATCGCGTCGACCTCCTCCAGGTCCACCGCGACCACGAGCGTGCGTCCATCGACCAGGCTCTCCAGCACCCGCCACTCGCCGCGGCCCCTGACGGCGGACGTGGTGTAGGGCTCGTGGTCCGGGATGGGCGACAGGACCGGCTTGGGCTTCAGGTCGACGTCACGGTCGGTGAGCATGGGCACGAACTCGCCGCCGGGCTCCTTGACCAGGACGATCGCGTCGGACTCGATGAGGATGGGCCGGTCGGAGATCTCCAGGTCCTTCTTCCCGATCGCGATGACCTTCTTGTACATGCGCACGCTGAGGAGTTGGAGCTGGCCGTCCACGCGGTCGAGGAGATAGCCGTGCAGCACCGAGACGCTCACCAGGCCGATGAAGATCATGCCGAAGCCCAGCAGCGCCAGCATCGACGCGATCAGCTTGATCCTCAGCGGCAGGCCGCTCATCAGGGACTCGGCGGCAGGCGAAGGACGTATCCGACACCACGCAGGGTGTGGATGAGCCGGGGGCTGCGGTTGTCGATCTTCCGGCGCAGCACGGACACGTACGACTCCACGATGCCCACCTCGCCCCTGAAGTCGTAGTCCCACACGTGGTCGAGGATCTGCGGCTTGGACAGAACCCGCCCTGCGTTCGTCATGAAGTACCGCAGCAGCTTGAACTCGGTCGGCGACAACGCCACCGCGTTGCCCCCTCGCCACACCTCGTGGCTCTCCTCATCCAGCTCGATGTCGGCGAACGTCAGCCGCGGCGGCGCCGCCTGCTGCTCCCCGGACGTCCTGCGGAGCACCGCATGGATCCTGGCGACCACCTCCTCCAGGCTGAACGGCTTGGTGACGTAGTCGTCACCGCCGATCGTGAGCCCGCGGATCTTGTCCTCGGTCTCGTCACGGGCGGTCAGGAACACCACCGGCGTGTGCACTCCGCCGCCGCGCATCCGCTTGACGATCTCGAAACCGTCCAGGTCGGGCAGCATGACGTCGAGCACGACGAGGTCAGGGCGGTGCCGTTGCACGGCGGCGACGGCGTCGAGGCCGCTCTTGGCCGTGGTCACGTCGAATCCCGCGAACCTCAGGCTCGCGGCGAGGAGTTCGAGGATGTTCGGATCGTCCTCGACGATTAGCAGGTGTGATTCCATCACACCCAAGGATGCCCTCATCGGACGAGTGCTGGGACAATTCCGGCAATATGCCGGGCAATGGCCAGGCTGGACGTGGCGGCCGGGGAGGGCGCGTTGCGTACCAGGACCACGTTGTCGTGCACGTCGACCACGAAGTCGTCGACCATGCCGCCATCCCTGGCCACGGCCTGAGCACGGACGCCGCTGCGCGCCCGGATCAGATCGGCGGCGGTGAGCTCGGGAACGTAGCGCTGCGCGCCACTGAGGAAGGCTCCCTTGATCAGGGACCCGCGGACCTCCTTGAGCCCGGTACGCCAGTGGCGGCGGGCCAGACGCATGGTGCCCGGCCAACCAAGAATCTGCCGGAAATTTCGGATATTTCGCCACCCATAGCCCTCGTAGGCCAGCGCGAGCACCGCATTCGGCCCTACCAGCACCTCGCCATCCGTCTGCCGGGTCAGGTGGACTCCCAGGAACGGATACCGCGGATCGGGCACCGGGTAGATCAACCCGCGAACGAGATCCTTCGCCGCACCCCTCAGCGCATAGAACTCCCCGCGGAACGGGACGATCCTGACGTCCCCCGGATGCCCGGCCATCCTGGCCACCGAATCCGTCCCCAGCCCTCCGCACACCACCAGCCGGTCGAAAGTGAACCGCCGCCGCCCTGCCAGCACCTGCACGCCTGCCGGCCGCTGCCTGATCGCCCGTACCGGGTGCGAGAGCCGTACGGACCCGCCCAGCTCCACCACGTCCAGCGCGAGCCGGCGGGCGACGGCGGCGAAGTCGCAGATCGCGGTGTGCGGCGAGTGGATCGCGCCCACGCCGACCGCGTGCGGCTCGATCTCGCGCAGCGCCAGCGCGTCCAGCTCGGCGATGCCCGGCACCCCGTTGGCGCGGGCCCGCTCGGCCAGCGCGCTCAGCTGCGGCCGCTCGGCCCGCGTACTGGCGATCACCAGCTTGCCGACCTCGTCGTACGGCAGCTCGTTCGCGGCGCAGTAGTCCTTGAGCAGCGCCACGCCCTCCCGGCACAGCCTGGCCTTGAGCGAGCCCGGCGGGTAGTAGATGCCCGCGTGCACGACGCCGCTGTTGTGGCCGGTCTGATGGGCGGCGACGCGACCTTCCTTCTCCAGCACCGTCACCTCGGCGCCTCTGGTGGTGGCGAGCTCGCGCGCCACCGCCAACCCGACGATGCCCGCGCCTACGATCCCGATCTTCTCCGTCACATGACGATTTTCCGGCTAACCGGCCGTCCCCGCCATATCCAGGCCAATCGAACACCACCGCTCAGTCCCATGTGGGGTCCTGTGCCAGCTTCTCAGCGATCCGGTCGTGGAAGCTCTTGCGTGCGAGGGCCTGCTCGATGTCGGTGACGACCTGGGAGAGCGGATAGGGAATCTCAGCCTCGATGTCGGCGATGGCGGCCTCGGTGGCCCGCCACTCCGCCGCCAGGCGGCCGACGATGCTGCGGGCCTTGTCGGTGAGCGTCACCTTCTTGCTGCGCGCGTCGTCGCCTGCGACGGTCTCCACCCAGCCGGCCGCACGCATCGCGGCCACCTTCTGGCTGAGTGCCGAATGCGTCCGGTTGACTGACTCGGCCAGTTCGGTGATGGTCATCGGTCCGTAGGCGTGGAGCCGGAGCAGCTCCATCACAAAGCTCGGCTTGAGCTCTTTGATGCGCTTCTCGGAGTAGATCCGGGCGATGTCCCCGTCCATCGATTCCTGAAGAAGCCGCAGGGGCCGCCAGAGGCTCTCCTGAGTGGGATCGGGCGTATCAGCGTCGGCCATGAGGCCAATATATCAGTACTTATATAAGTGCTGTTGTTATATCGTGACCGTCTTTCCGGGACACGAGCTTTCCGGGATGCGAGCTTTCCGGGATGCGAGCTTTCCGGGATGCGAGCCTTCCGGGACACGAGACGAAGCCCCTACTAGGCCGTCAATCGAACGTGAGTACGATGACGATATGTATCTCCCGCCGGAGTGGCCGCCCGAGGTCCGTCCACCCAGCGTTCCCGACTGGGAGACCTCGGCCGTGGCCTGGCTGCTCGACGCCGTGCCCCCTGACTATAGGGCCCATGAAATTTTGAAACGCTACCCAATCGCCTTGGCCAGGATGGCTCTCCACCACGTGAACGCGGCGGTTGAAGCCGCTCGGGCGGGATACCGGAGCGCCGCGGTGGATCTCAAAGGCCAGCTCCCTCCTCATGCTGTCGAGGCGGTGCTCGACGTCTATCGCGAGGAGGGGCCACGTCTGGTCCGTCTGGCCCGCTCCATCACCGTCGTCGAGCAAGCCTTGCGGGGCGACATGTTCACCGCAACTATGCGCAACTTCCGATGAGGTAGCGACGCGGTCATCTCCGGGCAACGAACTTGATCAGGTAGAGGGTCTGAGCGGCCTGATGGACGAGTTCCTCTTTTCACGTTCCTTGCGGAGGTTGCCATTCTCAATCGTGAGCACGTTCATGGCGCGGGCGAAGACTTCCCCACGGGATCTAAGGTCTGTGGTCATGGCCTTCTCCCGTGCCCGGACCAAGGCGATCACCTATACGCGTGTCTGGGGTGGATCGCTGATCCTGGGGCTGATATGCATGATTCCCTTCGCCCGAGCCCACTCCTCGGGTATCCCGACGACAGCGAAGGTAGAGGATTGCCGCCTCGTCGATAGTGATGGCGCGGGCCCTGGAGACTCTGATCCGGTCTGCACCGGCTCCTGGGAAGTTGATGGTCAACAGCGCTCCGGGGAGGTCACCGGCCTGGGAGTGAGCGACCATGAGGGCAGCACCGTCCGAGCACGCGTGGTCGGTGACACGGCATACGTCGAAACCACGCGGGCCAGCCTGCTGGTTGGGTTCGCCCTGGTGGGAGGGGGTGTGGGGATCGTCCTTCACGTGGGTGTCTGGTTCACCTTCCGGAAGCATGAGAAGGAATCGTGAACCACGAGAAGCACGGGTTCCTGTCGCTTGAACCGCCGGGTGGACGCCCTGGCCCCGGACGAACAGATGCTGACCGTTCCGGAGCCGTAGGAACGCTACCGGCGCTCCTACGGCTCCGGCCGTCTCCCCACGTGCCGCCGTGTGCCGGCTCTGAGGTTTCGGCCGAGCCACCGCCGGTAGGCGATCACGGTGAGGGGCATTGCGTACGAGGCCATCCGTGAGTTTTGAGATCCGCCCCTTCCGTACCGAGATTCCCCAAGCCGACACCGATCACCTGCGCGACCGGCTGCGCCATACCCGCTGGAGCGGTGAGATCTTCTTGAGTTTGAGTGTGATCGGGCCGGGAGCGTCAGAGGTCGCGGTGAAGTTGGTGGTAGGTGCGAAAGTCGAAGAAGCGCAGGCCGTCGATCACGGTCCCGGACTTGATTTCCTGCAGCGTCCAAGGGTGGGCGGAGTAGTCGTCCACTGCAGCGCCGCCCTGTTGAAGGAGAAGCGTGACCAGTTGGTGAACCTCTGCGGTGCCGTCGATCCGCCCGGATATGTCGATCTGCACTGCCCAGGTGGGGCGGTGACCGAGGGCCGCTTCGAGAACCGTCACGTCGTCGGGATCCCAGTCGGAGAAGAGCCAGCCGGTCTGCTCGTCATCGATGTCGATGTAGAGGCCGGCCAGAGTCCACGGATCACGCTGCTGAGGCAGGTGTTGATCGAGTGTGGCGATGGTCTCGGCTCGCGCACCTGAGGGGAATACGAACACGCTGCGCATGAGCGAATCGTAGGCGCTTGGGCTTGTCGGCAGGAGTCCTGCTCACCCCCGCGGTCGCCCGTTGACCAAGGCGCCACTGGGCAGCTGAATACTTACCAATGTGGTGGTTATGGATGTAGTTCTGGAGACCTACGACGTGGTGGACTTCACGGCTTGGCCGATCGCTAAGCCACCCAGCGACCGCCTTCTGGTGCTCTCTAGCCAGATGTCGTCGGCCGAAGTCGGGACGGCTATAGCAGTCATCGTCAGCTACAACGGAATCTCGGTCGACTCTATCGGTGATCTGACCGCGGATCTCTTGGAAGAGCACCTGGCCGAAACCGGAGGCCTGATCGCTCCGGGCGGGCTACGTTTCCGCGACACCGCCACCAACATCCAGGTCGCGCCCGGCTGCTGCTTCGGCCTGGAGAGCTGGCGCGACTGGTGGGACGTCGTCCTCGGACAAGACCTCTGGCTCGGGCACGACCCAACGCCCCAGCTCGAACGCGGTGATCGGGTCATCTGGCTCCGGCAAAGCGACGAGGATGATTCCCAGCCCATCGAGGTCACCCTCGACGAACTCGCGACCCTGCTGATCGCAGCCCAACAGCAGCTCAGCGACTTCCTCAGGCTCGTCCAGCAGTGGACTATCAGCACCGCTCCCGACATAACCGACAGGCTCGTTTCGGCCCTCGATGAATACCTGAGAATCAACCAGTAACCCGTAGCCCGTTGCACACTTGTCCCTGGCACAGTGGAGCCGCATCCATCACGAGATGGAGACATGGGGCCAGATCCAGGGTTCGCGTCGACGGCGTCATCCAACGTCCGTTCAAGCACGGCCTCGTCCAGCGCGGGCTGCAGATCATCCGGGACGACCTGCACGCTCCGCGGTGCGCCTGATCGGCGACGACCTGGACCGCCTGTTCAACAGCGGGTTCCTGCACGGCGGCGGCCTTCGGGAACGGACCGGCGGGCTGCTCCAGCGCCGGCCGGACACCACGTCGAAGCCCCAGCCCTGTCCGTAGTGATCGGCGGCACGGCGCGGCCAGCCGGACGCGCCGGGGCCAGTGGTGTACGCCGTGGTCGAGCTGGTGTCGAGCGAACGGTTCAAGCCGGAGCATCGCCTCGACCACCACGATCCGCGTGCTGGTCTACGGCTTGCCCAGGTGCCCGAAGGGCTCGCCACCCGAACGCCCGGGCCGGCGGCGCTGGTGACTAGATCGGCTCCACGTACTCTGGCAGCATGCAGATCCCCGGCCTCGGCCCACTCCTCGAGGACAACGACCTGGGCTGGTATCAGAGCGAACCTATTCCCGTGCCGGTACTGGGCGGTGCGCCACGCCGCATCATCGTCGACGGCTATGTCGATGACCCCTCGCCTGAGGACTTCCACGCCGCGATTCGCGCATTCCTAGCGCTCAACCACTCGGCGCTGACCGCGGCGGCACCGTCGATCTTCGCCTACTACCGCGATGTCACCGACGACATCCTGGCCGCCGGCGACGACGACTGGTACGTCGAGATCGAAGGCCCACACCAGGTGCTCGACCACATCCGGTTCGGGAACGAACCCATGGTCTCCCGCGATTCGCACGGCGACCGGCACGTCTACGTGTCGCTGGAGTGCGAATGCGACTGGGAGCCCGAGCACGGCCTGCAAATCGTGTTCAGAGACGGTCGCACGGTGACCAAGGTCGGCCCCTACGACGGCCACCTGACCAACTCAGCCGCCTACGCCGATGACACCCTCGACAGGGTCGTGTACCACGCACCGCGCTGACAATCCCACTGCTCACCGGGAGCACGGCGCTCCGTACACCAGACCCGACATCCGCACGCCACGACGCACACCCTGACATCGGCACGAGTGCGCGGTCTGCGGCATGAGCGGATACTCGTCCTGTGAACATTCGAGCTGGTGAGGGTGCAGTAGAGATCCGGTTGGATTACGCCGAGGCGGAACGCCTCTGGAGTGCTATTCAGGTAGGAACCGAGCTCTCACGGGCCGAGTACTACATCCGGACCGGTCTATCCCAGCCCAACGTGCTTGAGATTCTGGACGTTCTCTGGGCGCGCGTTGACGAGTGCGTCGGCGAGGTATCGGTTCCGCTTGCTCCGGGACTCGAAGCTGAAGAGAACCCCCGGAGACCGAGACCACCTCGCCGACCAACGCCCCTCGCGGAGTAACGACCATCGGCACGACTGCGCGGACGGGCGGCAGATCCGGACGTTCAGCGGTGGTGCCGCGTGTGTTCGAACTCGGCGGGCGGGGAGCCTGCGCTGCTTGTCCCTTACCCGCCGTTCGATGCGATCGGGCATCGTGATGTGGTCGACTTCGCCAGGTCCACGAAATGACCTTGCTGGCGAAGTGGGAGGAACCGTTCACTCCAGTTGGGGCCAGTGCGCGGTGCCGTGCACCGGCAGGACGCCCTTGACGCGGCAGCCCATGGCGTCGATCGCGGCGAGCAGTGCGTTGCGTACCCGCGTGTCCTCCCCGGGTGGGTAGGCGACCCGGATCTGGTGCCCGTAGGCCGTCTCGTAGGTCAGCCTCCACTGGTCGCCGGCCGCGGCGAAGTGGTCCTGCCGGGCGCCGTCTGCGCCTTTGAAGCTGCCACGCGCGCTGGTCGGTGCCAGGTTTTCGCGCAGGATGCGGAGTCGCTCCTCGTACGGTGGCGCGCCTTCCGCTTCCGCCAGCTGCAGATATACGTGGACATCCTTGCGGTAGGGGTCGAACCAGGGACCGTCGACGTCCGCGCCGTTTTCCCGCTTCCTCGCCAGCAGATCCTCGATGAGCCCGGTGAGTACGGCGGCCACGCCACCTTCGGGGTACTCGAACTCGTCGTCGCGCGTCCAGTAGACGGTCTTCCAGCGTTCGGGGGAGCCGGCGGGCTCGGTCAGCCAGCACAGCGCCCCGCCGATCGAGTCGGATCCCCACAGGACCAGCCCACCGGGCTCGGGGTAAACGGGATGCGGGCTGTCCGCGCCCGCGTCGCCGAGGATCAGCTGCAGATCCTCCAGCCGCCCGGGGTTTTCCTTGATCATCTCCTCTGGGGCACAGCAGGAGAACTCGTCACAGAACGCGCCGCGCCCGTACCGCCGGGCGATCTCGGTGAACTCGCGGGGAAGGATCAGCCCGAGCGCATCCTCCACCCGCGTCCAGTCAGCATCGGTATCGATCGGCGCCGCGGGCGGCGGTACGAGCGCGAACAGCCTTTCGAGCTCCGTCATGACCGCAGACTATAGCCGCGGGATCTTGTCCAGCTTCAGATCATGGACGCACCGTGGGCTGCTGAAGTCGCAGTGGCCGGGCTCGGAGGCGTAGGCCGCGGCCCCCTCGGGCAGTGCCGCGCGCCCTGCCTATGGCCCAGGAGGGCTGCCCGGCCGCTTGGGGCTTGGCTCAGTTCGGCTGGCCTGGTTCACGTTCTCGGCCAGGAGGCCAGCGCCATTTCGGCAATCTGGGCCAGTTCGGCCGCGTCGGCCCCGTCCCGGGCGCGCTGTGACATTCCCTGGATGATGACGGCGAAGTAGCCGGCCAGCGCGCGGGGGTTGGCGTCGGCA
Source organism: Nonomuraea sp. 3N208 (assembly GCF_052245935.1). NCBI lineage: Bacteria > Bacillati > Actinomycetota > Actinomycetes > Streptosporangiales > Streptosporangiaceae > Nonomuraea > Nonomuraea sp. 3N208. Next base: position 168,424 of record NZ_JBQQBR010000016.1, read on the forward strand.
GGGAGTTCACCTTCCTGCTGGGCCTTGTGCAGGCGGTCGCAGAGCACCACGAGGTTGGCGTTGCGCAGGTCGCGCAGGAAGGCCGCTATCTCGGCGTCCTGGACGGTGACGTTTGTGGCGGCGCTGATGGTCAGGCAGCCTGCCGGGTGGGAGGGGTCAGGGTAGATCGCCGCGGCCTCGCGCAGCATGCGGGTGAACGCCTGGTAGGCCGTGGGCTCCTCGCGCAGCGCGACGCCGATGAACGCGCCGACGGGTGAGCGGGCGTAGGCGTGCACCGCCTCCTTGAACAGCGCCTTTTTGTCGCCGAAGGCTGCGTACAGGCTGCCCGGCCGGATGCCCATCGCCTCGGTGAGCTCGTTGAGCGAGGTGGCCTCGTAGCCCCGCTCCCAAAACAGCCGCATGGCCGCGGCGAGCGCGGCGTCGCGATCGAATGTGCGCGGACGTCCCCGTGCCGCACTTGCCTGACCCATGCCCCACATTCTAGAGCGTTCACTCAAAAAGCCGTGCTAGCCTCTTTGTTGAGTAACCACTCAACAAATGGAAGGCGGACAGACTCATGGGCGCACGCGCACTTGACAACAAGGTCGCGCTGGTCACCGGCGGAAGCAGGGGAATCGGCCGGGCCATCGCCGAGCGGCTCGGCCGGGACGGCGCCGTCGTCGCCGTCGCCTTCGCCCGCGACCAGGCCGCGGCCGACGAGGTCGTGGAAAAGATCGGCAAGGAGGGTGGCCGGGCCTTCGCGATCCAGGCCGAGCTGGGCCGACACGGCGACACGGCCGCGCTCTGGTCCGCCTTCGACGATCAGATCGAACTGCACTCGTCCCGGGCAGGCGTCGACATCATCGTCAACAACGCCGGCATCGGCCGCAGCGTGGGCCTGGCCTCGCTCACCGAGGAAGGATTCGACGAGGTCTTCGCGGTGAACGTCCGGGCGCCGTTCTTCATCGTGCAGCAGGGGCTCAAACGGCTGCGCGACGGTGGGCGCATCATCAACATCTCCAGCGGCGCGGCCCGCCTCGCCATGCCCGAGATCATCGCCTACGGCTCCACCAAGGGCGCCCTGGACACCTTCACCCTCAACCTGGCCAAGCAACTGGGCCCGCGAGGTATCACTGCCAATTCGGTGTCCCCCGGGATCGTCGACACCGACATCAACGCAGAATGGCTGCGCGGCAACCCAGAAGCCCAGGCCCACGCCGCCTCACTGGCCGCCCTCGGCCGCCTCGGGCAGCCCGAGGACATCGCCGACATCGTGGCCTTCCTCGCCTCTGACGACGCCCGCTGGGTAACCGGCAGGGCAATCGACGCGACCGGCGGCGCCGGACTGTGATCCCGTTCTCGGGCGGGAAGTGCCCGCCCTACCGTTCCCGCCCGAGATGACCAGCCACCCCATAGCGACGAAAGCTCAAGGACGGGGGCTCTGTGCGGTTACCGCTCTGCGCATCAAGGGACTGTCCTGGACACCTACCAGGCGGAGGGGCCGCGCTGGTGCGTCTGTCCCGCGCCATCCAGGTCGTCGAGCATGCCCTTCGCGGCGACATGTTCACGGCTCTGCGCCCCAGATAAATCTCCATATTTTACGGTCGCCCAGCTGGGCTCCACCCACCGACGCCAGTGACCGGCCCTCCAGGGGGACGCTTACCAGCTTCACCGGTGCGCCGCCGTCACGGCGCATACTTGACCGGGTTCCAAGGCGAGGTGGTCACCGGGTGCGGCGGGCGATGAAGGTGATCACTCCCGTCGCCATCACCGCCGCCGCCAGCCAGATGAGGACGTCCTTGGCTGTCAGGCCTCCCCCGCTGTTGTCGGCCGCGGCCTGTGGTGAAGGCTCTGGCGTGATCTCCGCGCCGGCCGGGCTGGGGGTCACCGTGGGCTGGGCGCGGGCCGGGAGCGGGACCCGGTAGACCGGGCTCTTCGGGCCCTCCGTGCCGGTGAGCAGGGCGGTGCCGTCAAGGGTGTAGGTGATGGACTCGGCCTGCTTCAGGTCCGGCATCGTCACCTTGGAGATCGACTCGCCGGAGGGCTTGTAGAGGGTGGCGGAGAAGTAGGTGCGGATGACGTAGGAGGAGCCGTCGGGGGCGTAGGCGGCGTCCGTGGCCATGATGGGGGCACTCGCGACCTTGCGGAGGATGTTCGTCCGGTCTGTGCGGAGCTTCTTGGGAGCGGCGTAGACGGATCCCGAGAACTCCTTGGACACCACGTAGAGCCGGCCGGTCTTCGGATTGATCATTATGCCTTCGGCGTTGCGGGCGCCGTCCGCGTACCGGAAGCGGTAGCGGGTCGCGGGCACGGTGGCGTCGCCGAGTGTGCGAGGCTCCATCACCTTGTAGATGGAGATGTCCGGCCATGCCCCGTCCAAGTTGTCGCCGATGTCGGCGAACCAGAGCACCCCGCGGCCGGTGGCCGGGTCCTTCGTCGCGGCCATCGCCTCCCAGTCCCTGGCCTGCGCCCCCCGGACTTGGTAGGTGGCCCGCGTGCGCCCGTTCTCGTCGACCGCGTAGAAGGTCGGGGTGGCGGCGCTGTCGTTGTGCGTGTAGTAGACGCCGTCGTGCGTCGGTGAGACGGCCAGGCCGCTGGACTCCGTGATCTCCGGGTCCTTCAAGGTGAAGAGTTTCTCCGTCCCGTCGTCCGCCGCATGGGCGGGTACGGCGGCAAGAAAGCAGGTCGCCGCGGCGACGGCCAGCACCCTGATCACAACATCCCCCACGCAGTCATCATGCCTCACACGCCGCCTTCCAACGCGGACGTCCACGGGCGACGGCAGGGCGGACCGTGGTCGCCGACTACACCTTCCGCGCCTGGGAAGGCTCAATACGCCGCCGGCCGACCCTGGCGCTGTGGCGGTGGAAGCCGAGGCCCTGGAGCACCATCAGCAGCCCGTTGGCCGCCGCCATCGCCACCCACAACCCGGTGATCCCCCAGGTCCTGGCCACGGGCACGGCGGCCAGCACCAGCAGGCCGTACCCGACGGCGAAGTACCACAGGCTCGCGCTCGACCGCTTGAGCGCGGTGAGCCCCGTGCCCTTGACCGCCTGCGCGGCGTCGCACAAGGACGACAACAACATCAGCGGCAACAACGCCAGCGCCCGCTCACGAACCGCCTGGTCGTCGCTGAACAACGTCAGGACCTGAGTGCCGAACCCCAGCAACAGCAGCGCTCCCACGCCCGCCCCCAGCATCGCGAGCAGGGTGGCCGTCCGGCTCGCGCGCCGGGCCTCGGCGGCGTCGCGGGCGCGGGTCACGTCGGGCACCGACGCCTGGGCGACGGAGACCGAGGCCACCAGCATGATGCCGGTGAGCGTGGTCAGCACCGCATGCGCGGCGGTGTCGCGGGTGCCGGAGGTGCTCGCGGCGAAGGTGACGACGCCGAGCACGCCGAATTTGATCAGTACGGCCGCCGCCAGCGGGATGCTGACCCGGGCCAGCCGGACGATCTCCCCGATCCTGGGCCACGCCCACCCGACGGCCCGCCCGAACGCGCGACGCTGGTTGAAGACCGACACGATCGCCGCCGCCGTCCCCGAGACCACCCAGGCCAGGCCGACCCCGGTGAGCCCGAGCGGCGGCACCAGCACGACGGCCAGCACGCTCAACACCACCGCGGAGGTCAAGCTCGCCCACAACACGTGGGGGTTGCGCCCGAGCGCGATCAGTATGGTGCTCGTGCCGCCGGTGGAGGCGAAGACCATCACCGAGACGGCCAGGAAGTACGGCAGCAGGCCCAGCTCCCGCACCACCTCGCCGGGCACCCCGGTGGCCCCGGCCAGCAGCGGCACGCAGAGCACCACCAGGGCGCCGACCGCACCGGTGGCGAGACTGAGCCAGCGGGCGTCCCGCACGATCGGCACCGCCGCTCCAGGCTCCTCCCGATGCGGCGCGACGAACGGCCCCAGCCCGCGTAACGCGCCCTGGACGGCGGCGGTCGCCGGATTGACCACGGCGATCATGACGGCGAACGCGGCGAGCGTGACGGTGTCGTGTTTGCCCAGCACAGAGGTGACCACCACCGAGCCCACCAGGCCTGTGACCATCGCGACGAACAGCGGCACCGCGGCACGAAGCAGAGCGATCACCCAACAACCCTATGGCCTGGAGCGCACTCCAGGTCTTTAGGGTTGGAACCATGGAATACGTCAACCTCGGACGCAGTGGCCTACAGGTCAGCCCGCTCTGCCTCGGCACCATGAACTTCGGCCCGCAGACCTCGGAGGAAGACTCCTTCGCGATCATGGACAGGGCCCTTGAGCTGGGGATCAACTTCTTCGACACCGCCAATGTCTATGGCTGGAAGATGGGCGAGGGCATCACCGAGCAGATCATCGGCCGGTGGTTCGCCCAGGGCGGCGGCCGCCGGGAGAAGACTGTCATCGCGACCAAGCTGAACGGCGCGATGAGCGAGTGGCCCAACGACAAGAAGTTGTCCGCGCTCAACATCCGCAAGGCTTGCGACGCCTCGCTGAAGCGGCTGCAGACCGACTACATCGACATCTACCAGGCCCACCACGTCGACCGGGACACCCCGTTCGAGGAGTTCTGGGAGGCCATGGAGATCCTGCGCCAGCAGGGCAAGATCATCTACGTCGGCGCGTCGAACTTCGCCGGCTGGCACCTCGCCAAGGCCCAGGAGACGGCGGCCAAGCGCAACTTCAACGGATTCATCAGCGAGCAGTCTCACTACAACCTGCTCACCCGCACGGTCGAGCTGGAGGTGCTGCCCGCGTGCGAGGACTACGGCCTCGGCGTGATCCCGTGGAGCCCTCTGGCCGGCGGGCTCCTCGGCGGCGTGCTCCGTAAGATCGACAAGGGCCGCTCGGCCGCCGACCACATGGTCGTGCAGCTCGAGAAGCACCGCGACAAGATCGAGCAGTACGAGAAGCTCTGCGACGAGCTCGGCGAGGAGCCCGCGTACGTGGCCCTGGCCTGGCTGCTCAAGCAGCGGGCGGTCACCGCGCCGATCATCGGCCCGCGCACCTTGGAGCAGCTCGACGGCAGCATGCGGACCCTGGAGATCGAGCTGGACGAGGCCGCTCTGGCCCGCCTGGACGAGATCTTCCCCGGCCACAAGACGGCCCCGGAGGACTACGCCTGGTAGATCAGGTCAGCAGCGCGCCGATGACCACGATCAGCAGGAGCAGGCCGAGCACGACAGGCAGCAACCAGGGGCGAGGACGATCCACGACCTGGAGCCTAGCTCCGCTCGACGGGTGCGAGCGCCCATTCGGCGAGTGACTCGTACCTCACGTGGGGTCCCGGATAGCTGCGGACGAGACGGACGTGCTCCGCCCGCCACGGGGAGCCGCTGAACCCGGACAGCGACTCGACCAGCGGGCGGAGGTCTGTCTCGGTCTTGGCGCGGGCCAGCGTGAGGTGCGGGTGGAAACGTTTCTCGTCGGTCTGCGTGGCTCCGGCGCGGCGGGCGCCTGCCTTGACCGAGTCGGCCAGCCTGGTCATGGAGTCACCGGTCACGCCGATCCAGAAGACTCTGCCCCGGCTGGCGGACGAGAAGGCGCCGAAGCCCTCGAAGGCGAGATCCAGCGCGGAGTGCCGGCGCACGGCCCGGGCCAGCCGCACCTCCAGCTCGGGCAGCACCTCCTCGGGCACCTCGCCGAAGAAGCCCAGCGTGATGTGCCAGGTGGTCCGGTCCGGCCAGCGCAGCCCCGGCACCTGCCCGACGTACGGCGCGATCGCGCGCGAGATCTCGTCCAGCACCTCGTCGGGCGGCACCAGGGCCGCGAATAGCCTCATACAAACCGATTATCACGCCATGGCGAGAACGGGTTTCCTCCCGACCCGGCGGCCGATCAGTCGTGTCATGAGCACCGCCAGCCCGGTGCCGGCCAGCACCAGCACGCCGGACAGGATCACGCCCGCACGCGGCCCGCCCAGCTCGGACAGCCAGCCGATCAGCGGTGCGCCGAGCGGCGCGCCACCGGTGAAAACCAGCATGTAGATGCCCATGACCCGGCCCCGCATCTCGGGGGACGTGGCGAGCTGGACGCTGGCGTTCGCGGCCGTGTTGATGGTGATCAGCGCGATCCCGGTCGGGATCAGCAGCAGCAGGTAGGCCGGGTAGAAGGGCGCCAGCCCAGTGGCGATCTGGAACAACCCGAATCCGATCGCCCCGGCGAACAACACCTTCTTCGACAGCCTGGCCCGGCGCGCCGCGAGCAGGGCACCGCCCAGCGCACCCACCGCGAACATGCTGGAGGCCAGCCCGAACGAGGACGCGCCCGCCTTGAACACCTCGCGGGCCATGAGCGCGATCGACATCGAGAACGACTGCGAGAACATCGACACGAACCCGATCAGCAGCACCGGCATGAGCAGCTCCTCGCGCCGGATGACGTACTTCAGGCCCTCTCTGAGCTGTCCCTTCGCTCTCGGCACCGGATCGGTCGGGTTGAGCTCGGCCTTCCTCATGAAGATCAGGCTCGAGATGACCCCGCCGAACGTGAGCGCGTTGATCAGGAAGAGCGGCCCCGTGCCGCCGAACACGTAGATCAGCACGCCGGCCAGCGCCGGGCCGACCACGCGGGCGAGGTTGAAGATGGAGCTGTTGAGCGCGATCGCGTTCGGCAGGTCCCGGCGGCCGACCATCTCGACCACGAACGCCTGCCGGGTCGGCACCTCCACGCAGGAGATCATGCCGAGCACGAACGCCATCACGTAGACGTGCCACACCTGGGCGGTGCCCGTCATCGTCAGGATGCCGATGGTGAGCGCCAGCGTGGCCATCAACGTCTGTGCGGCGATGAGAATGGGGCGCTTGGGGTAGCGGTCGGCTAGGACTCCGCCGAACATGCCGAACAACAACATCGGCAGGAACTGCAGTGCGGTCGCCGTGCCGAGCGCCGCCGCGCTGCCGTGGGTCAGATCGAGCACCAGCCAGTCCTGGGCGGTGCGCTGCAGCCAGGTGCCGACGTTGGAGACGGTGCCACCGGCCGCGAACATGCGGTAATTGTGAATCCTGAGCGACCGGAACATCCCGGTCTTGCGTTGCTCAGGCTCTATATCTTGCTGAGCTTCTCCAGAATCGGCGCGGCCTGCCTGAGGATCGACCTCTCCTCCGGCGAGAGCTCCTTCAGCCGCTGCGTCAGCCACGCCTCCTTGCGGCGTCGCTCCTCCTTCAGCAGCTTCTCGGCGGCCTCGGTCACGGTCACGGTCACCTGACGCCGGTCGGTCGGATGCGGGGTACGGGCGAGCAGGCCGCGTTCCTCGAGCGCGGCGATCACGCGCGTCATCGAGGGCGGCTGCACCTTCTCGAGCTCGGCCAATTCGCCGGGGGTTATCCCGGAATGGCGTTCCACGTCCGCGAGCGTCGCGAACTGTGTGGGCGTCAGCGAGTGCGCCGCCGCCTGTCGTCGGAGGCGCCTGGTCAGCCTTGCCAGTGACACGCGCAGGGCCGAAGCCAGGCCTGCGTCGCTGCGCAGGTCCATCTTGTGCTGGGTGTTGGTTAGCATGAGTCATTACCTTTGCTAACTATAGAGCACAGCAAGATATTTCCCAATCGTTTAGGGACGTCTCACCCTTTGATACCCCGAAGCCGCCCCGCTCGCGCGGGACGGCCCCGTTCCTGCGTACTCAGATTCCCAGCAGTGCCCGGATCGGGCCGATGGCGAAGTAGAGCGCGAACAGGATGGCGACGCCCCACAGCAGCGGGTGGATCTCCCGCGCCTTGCCGCGGACGACCTTGATCAGCACGTAGGCGATGAAGCCGGCGCCGATGCCGTTCGAGATCGAGTAGGTGAACGGCATGATCACGATGGTGAGGAACGCCGGGATCGAGATCTCGTAGTCGTTCCAGTCGATGTCGCGCACCGCGGTCATCATCAGGAAGCCGACCAGGACCAGCGCGGGAGCGGCGGCCTCGTACGGGACGATCTGGACGAGCGGCGCGAAGAAGATCGCCACCAGGAACAACAGTCCGGTGACGACGCTGGCGAGGCCAGTGCGAGCGCCCTCGCCGACGCCTGCGGCCGACTCGATGTAGGTGGTGTTCGAGGAAACGGAGCCCGCGCCACCGGCCGCCGCGCCCAGCGAGTCGACGAGCAGGATCTCCCTGGTACGCGGCAGCGTCCCGTCCTCCTGGACCAGGTTGGCCTGCCGGCCGACGCCCACGATCGTGCCCATGGTGTCGAAGAAGTCCGTGATGAGCAGCGTGAACACCAGCAACGCGGCCAGCAGCACATCGACGCGGATGAACCCGCCGAACGGGTCGAACTCGGTGAACAACACGAGCGGGTTGTGGAACCCGAAGATCTGCTCGGGGACGACGGGGCGGTTCAGCTGCCAGCCACCGGGGTTCTGTGCCGAGAAGTTGCCGGCCTTGGCGAGCAGCTCGACGATGATCGCCAGGATGGTGGTGCCGATGATGCCGATGAGGATGGCGCCCTTGACCTTGCGTGCCACCATCGCGGCCGTGGCCAGCAGTCCGATGATGAACACGAAGATCGGCCACGAGGTCAGGGTGCCCGCGATGCCCATCTCCAGCGGCGGCCCGGCGGGCACCCGGCGCACGAAGCCCGCGTCCACGAAGCCGATCAGCGCGATGAACAAGCCGATGCCGACGCTGATGGCGGTCTTGAGCTGGGCCGGGATGGCATGGAACACCGCTGTCCTGAGCCCGGTCAGCACCAGGATGGCGATGATGACACCTTCGAGGAAGACCAGGCCCATGGCCTCCTCCCAGGTCATCACCGACGCGATGCTGAAGGTGACGAAGGCGTTCAGGCCCAGCCCGGCGGCCATGGCAAAAGGCACTTTGCCGATGACCCCCATGAGGATCGTCATCACGCCGGCCACGAAAGCGGTGCCGGCGGCGACGAGCGCCACGTTGGGCGCCGTACCGTCGCCGATGTACTGGCCGGTCACGTCCTTGCCGGTGCCGATGATGAGGGGGTTCAGCACCACGATGTACGCCATGGTGAAGAACGTGGCCAGGCCGCCCCGGATCTCACGGGAGAATGTCGACCCTCGTGCGGAGATTGCGAAGAATCGATCTATTGCGTTACGTGTGTCGCTCACGCGCGAAGAGTGACAGCATGCGTGAACTGCGAAAAGTGGCAGTAATGAGATCGAGACCCGATTGAAGCTAGGCTGGATCCGTGAAGCAGCAGTGGCACCCCAACCCCGAGCCGATCAAGACCAACGACGTGGCAACCATCGCCGTGGGCACCGCTCTTTGGGCCGTCGCCCTGGTGGTTCTGCTGATCTTCCGCCCCGCCCCGGAGAACGAGTGGTGGATCTGGACCTGCGCGACCGGGGTCGGCTTCGGCTTCTTCGGCATGTGGCTGGTACGCCGCCCCAGAAGCTGACATTCGTCATCTCCGGCACTTCACCGAAGTCACCCTCAAGCGGTGTTATCACCCACTACATCGACATATCCCCGTGCGACCATGCTTGTCAGCATGAAGAAGACCATCGTGACACTCCTCCTGGGGGCCACGGTCCTCGCCGGCTGCGGCACCGGCAATAAATCGGCGGACACCCCTGGCCCCACGGACGCGGGCACGGTTGCGTGGACCCGGTGCACCGACCTGACCGGCGCCGACGGCAAGCCGGCCACCCCCGGCCCCGGGGTCGAATGCGGCAAGATCCAGGTGCCGCTCGACTACGCCAAGCCCGACGGCGAGAAGATCGACCTCGCCCTGATCCGGATCAAGGCCACCGGCGACGACCGCCTCGGCTCGCTCGTCTTCAACTTCGGCGGTCCCGGCGGGTCGGGCGTGGACACGCTGGCCCTGGCCGCCACGGCGTTCGTCAGCCTGGGCACCCGGTACGACCTGGTCAGCTTCGACCCGCGCGGCGTCGAGCGCAGCTCCGGGGTCAAGTGCGGCGGCCAGGTCGAGAAACTGCTGGAGGCAGAGAACGACGCCGACGCCGACCGGCTGGCCAAGGAATTCGCGGCGGCCTGTCAGAAGGACTCCGGCAAGATCCTGCCGCACGTCGGCACCGTACAGGCCGCCAAAGACCTCGATCTGCTCAGGACCGCGTTGGGGGACGCACGGCTCAACTACTTCGGCCTCTCCTACGGCACGCACCTCGGCGCCGTGTACGCCACCCACTTCCCCAAGAACGTCGGCCGCTTCGTCCTCGACAGCGCCTACGACCCCACGGTCTCCTTCGAGCAGCGGGCGATCACCCAGGCGACCGGCTTCGACCAGGCCTTCGAGGCGTTCGCCAAGGACTGCGTGGCGCAGAGCTGCGAGCTGGGCGCCGACCCGGCCGCCGTCGAGCAGACGGTCGAGCAGCTGCTCGCCAAGCTGAAGGACCAGCCGCTCAAGGTGGGAAACCGGGAGCTCACGTACGGGCTGGGCCAGCTCGCCGTCATCACACCGCTGTACGCCAAGGCCACCTGGCCGATGCTCGAGCAGGCCGCCGCGGCCGCCGTCAAGGGGAACGGCACCGCGCTGCTCGCCCTGGCCGACTCCTACACCGGCCGCAAGGCGGATGGGACGTACACGACGGCGATGACGAGCCTGCAGGCCATCAACTGCGCCGACACCGCCGAACGCCCCACCGTCGCCGAGACCGCCCAGATCAACGAGCGGATCAAGGAGATCTTCCCGATCCTGGCGACGGAGGCGTCGAGCGGCGTCTGCGCCCACTGGCCGGTGCGGGGGGACGATGCGGCCAAGCGCATCGACGCGACCGGCTCGGCGCCGATCGTGGTGATCGGCGGCAAGGGTGACCCCGCCACCCCGTACCAGTGGGCCGAAACCCTCACCCGGCAGCTCAAGACCGGTGTCCTGGTCACGTACGAGGGCGAGGGGCATGGGGCTTACCTGAGCGGGAGCGGGTGCGTGATGAAGGCGGTGGACGCGTACCTGCTGGAGGGCAAGCTCCCCACCCCGAGCACCACCTGCCCCGCCTGACCCACCGGCTCCGGGCACAGCAACCAGGGTGTCCACGCCCCACCGCCCCACATCTCGCCAACGCGGTGCGCCAAGGGACGCTCGCCTCGCCGACGCGCGCCGAACCCGGCGCGGCCGGTGGGGCAGGCGGACCGCCAGAGGGCGCACGACAGAGCCGTGGACAGGTGGCTGGTCGTCAGGACAGGTCGGCCTCCGCCAGGAGGAGCGGCACCGACTCAGGGTCGCGGAGCAGGGCAGCCACCGCGAGCCGGTCGTTCCACTGGCCCGTCGCCCAGGCCAGCCCGCGGGCCAGCCCGTCGACCCCCGTGCAATGGACGGCGCCCTCGAAGTAGCGCCACGCGCACTCCACCCCGTCCACCAGCAGCTTCTCGTGCGCCACATACGTCGAGGGCGCCGTGGGCAGCAGGGACCGCACCTCGGCGGGCACCTCCCGTGTCTCCCCCTGCGAGGTGACCTCCCCCGCGGTCAGCTCCCCGGCCAGCGGCAGGTCGAGCAGTTCGGACAGGGACTCGGCAAGATCGTAAGGGGCCAGCACCAAAGGCCGGTCCACAACGAGCTGGAGCAGGTCAGGCGCCTCCACGACGACCACATCCTCGGCCGCCGCCACCACGATCGGCCCATGGAGCACGGCCCGCACCCGGGACGGCGGCGCCACCCGCGAGGGATCCACGACGGCCAGGGCGACCCACAGCGCACGCAGCTGGGCCCGGTCCACCTCGATCGACTCGTCCGCCATCAGGTCCAGGAGCTCCTCCGGCCCGCCGTGCGAGGCCAGCAGCTCGGTCAGGGTTGTACGGACTCCCAGCATCGACAGCGCGCCCTCGTCGAACCCGGGGGGCGCGTCGGCGTACAGGCCCTGGAGCAGCGGGTCGGCCCCGGGCAACCGCAGCTCCAGAGGCTTGCGCCCGCCCAGCACCGGATGGTTGGCCAGCCACCACGCCGTGTAGGACGGCACCTCCACACCCTCGATCCGCAGCGGATGCAGGGCGGCCCGCAGCGGCGGCCTGGTGAGCAGCTCAAGCGCGGCCCGCCAGTCAGCCACCAGCTCCAGATCCCGCACGGCCGTGAACTCTGGCACCAGGGGCGGCACGTCCAGCTCGGGCAGCAGGTCGAGCACGTGGTCGAGCCACTCGTCCTCGCCGTCCAGATCGTGGTCGCAATCGTCGGGATCGAGCAGCACGTCCGCGTCCTGCACCATCGCGAACCCGTCGAGCACCCCCGCCGCGGCCAGCACCCGAGCGCCGTAGGTCTCCTCCAGCTCGGCCGCGGCCACGCCGATGTGCGTGCCGGACTCCAGGATCCCCGCCAGCGCCCCGTCGGCCAGCATGAGCTCCCCGGCCGGGTAGAGCTCGCCATCGGTGCCCGGCAGGGCCAGCTCGGCCAGCCACGGCGCCTCGCCAGGCGCCAGCCCGGCCGCGTCGACGAGGGACAACACTGCCCGCGCCACCAGCTCAGGATCCGGGCTGTCGAGCGACTGCGCGACGGCGGCCTTGGTCAGCGGGTCCTCGAGGACGGTGCGCGGTGTGGCCTCGGCGGCGCCCAGCCTGAGCAGCGTGGGATGGGCGGCGTCCGGGTGCACGATCCGCAGCCCGAGCGGGGTCAGGTCCAGCTCGGCCCCGCCGTCTTTGAGGATCAGCGTGCCGCGCGGCCCGCGTACGAGCCGCCCGTCCGCCAGCGGCACCGGCAGGGCGCCGAGCGACTCGGGGTCGTCGGCGGGCAGCACCTCGTACAGCGAACGCCACCACGACGGCTCGCGCGCCTCCACGACCTCGCCGGACAGCAGGTCCACCACGTCTGACAGCTCCACCTTGCGTACGCCGAGCGCCGTGACGGCGGGATGCCGCGGCGGCCACCCCGCGGGCAGCAGCCCGGGTACGAAGTCGGCGACCGTCTCCAGCAGCTCTCCCGACCCCGACGCGAGCACTGCCGCCTCACGGCCGGAGACCACCCACCCTTCGGCACCTGGCTCCGGCGCCGAGTGCTCGACCTGCCACTCGGCGTCCGGCTCGTAGACGTCGGCGTCGGCGAACGACGGTGTCTGCACAACCGGCGGGGGCGCAGACAAGGCGGGCAACAGGGGCGTGCCGGGCAGCCGGCCCAGCACGGCCCGGCGGATCCTGGCGTCCAGCTCCCCCTTGCCCATGAGGGAGGGCACCAGGTCCAGCAGTTTGGGCGTGCGCGGCAGCTCACGCAGAAGCTTGATGTACGTGTCCGCGGCCCGTTCGACGAGGAAGTCGGTCAGCGGCCCCTTCGCGACGTGCCGCCGGTCGGTGGCCATCGGGAACGACGCGATCAGCAACGCGGGCAGGTCGAGCGGCTCGTCGCTGGGCGTGGGCGCGTGGACGACGGGCGGCACCGTGCCGGGCAGCGGCCCGGGCTCCCCGGTGCCGGTGACGGGCACCGCCCAGCGCAGCGACCAGTGGGGGCGGGCGCGCTCCTCGGTGGGCCGGTCGGCGAACAGCCTGCTCACCTCGTCGGGGGTGAACACGCCCGACTCCGACACCACGTGCCAGCCGTCGGCGACCACCCTGCGGGCCGAGCCGTCGAGGTCGATCTCGATGGTCTCCAGCGCGGGCATGCCGAGCAGCAACGCGGGGCTGGTCTCGGCCAGCATGCGCCGGACCGACTCGACCGCGCCCTGGTCGCGCAGCGGCAGACGGACGAGCGTGTCGAACCCCTCCGGAATGTCGACCATGGGGGGCTCGTCGAACGGCAACCTGAGCAGCGGCACGTGCCCGGACCGGTCGGCGAGCTCGCCCGCCAGCGCGTGGATCTCGCCGACCAGGGCGGCGGTCTCCGTACGCGACCAGCGCACGGCGCCGCTCGCGCGCGAGCCGATGGACGGCGCGTCGGTGACCGAGACCACCGCCGCGAACCCGACGCCGAACCGCCCCGACGCGCCGGTCTCGTCCCGTTTGCCGGAGGCACGCAGCGTGGACAGGCTCTGCACGCCGGTGGCGTCGAGCGGGGCGCCGGTGTTGGCGGCCGTGAGCACGTCGCCGCGCAGCGTCAGCCGCAGCACCCCTGGCACGCCCGCGCGCAGCGCCGCGTCGGCGGCGTTCTGCGCGAGCTCGACGATCAGCCGGTCGCGGTAGCCGCCGAGCGCGAAGTCCTCCTCGGCGTTGGCGTCCTCGCGGAACCTGGCCGGCGAGGCCGTCCAGGCGGCCAGGACGGCGGCTCGCATCCGGTCACAGCCAAAGGTGTCGGTCATCGATCACGATCCAGTGTTGAGGAGTAGGGGCCAGGGTAGGTTAGCCGCCCTGGCCGACAACGATCGCCGACTTCGTCCGACCACCCGGCCGGCCGCTGAGGCGGCGCCTCCGCCCCACCGCCCGGCCAGGCCGCAGGCCCGGCCACCCGGTCAGGTTACGCGCCCCAGCGGACCGCTGACGGCCCTCCCGGCCGCGGGTGTGACGCGTTCCGTCCTGGGCTCCCTGCCAGGTCCGCGTTCCGACCGACTGCCGCGCCAAGTCGCACGCCCAAGCCGATCGCCAGGACTCCTGCGCGCGGGGCCGACAGCCAGCATCGCCACCGACCCAGCGTGCGCCACCGACCCGGCGTGCGCTGCCCGCCTGAAGCGGACCGCTGGCCGGAGGGGACCTGCCAGCGGGAAGCGAGCCGACCGGAGGCGGACCGCCGGCCGGAGGTGGCGCCGACCGGCGGCGGTGCTTGTCATGGGCGCGAGGTCCAGGAAGTCGACCCGGGTCAGGAGTGGCCGAGCTCCTCGGCGGCGGATTCGTCGACCGACCCCGCCGCGACCTCCTCCTCCATCAGGTCATACCCCAGGTCGTCAAGGATCGGGATGGCCTGCTCCACAGGCGGCGGCAACACCGCAGCCTCGGAATGGGCACCGCAGCCGTGGTCGGCGGCCACCACCTTGCCGTCGTCCGGCGCGTACTCATTGGTGCAGACCCCGAACATCTGCCGCAGCGAACCCGCGAGCAGCCAGTAAAACCCGCAGGTGGAGCACTGCGCGGGAGCGGCGTGTGCGATCGGAGTGTGCGGCCCGTGCTCGCCCGAGTGCCAGCGTCTGGCAGCCCGGTCTTTGCCAATGGCCGAGAGCACACGGGCTCGGCCCAGGCCGTACTCGAAAACCGCCTGGTGGTCGGCGTCGTCGCCGGCTTCGGTGAATCCAGGCGCGAGCCTGTCGTCGTCTTCCGGGGTGGGCAGCAGGTCACCCACGCCGAGGTCGCCGGGGCGCAGGCGCTCGCTCCACGGCAGCCATTCGGGGGCCAGCAGCGCTCCGGAGCCGGGCAGCAGGACGGCCTCGCTCACCGTGACCTTCTTGGCACGCGAGGCACGCGTGACCGTGACGGCCCAGCGCCAGCCGTGGTAGGCCCGATCGAGGCAGGCGAAGTAGTGGGTGACGATCCGGTCGCCCTCGCTCTCGAAGCCGAGGTGCTCGCCGGGCCGACCCGGGCGCGCGAGCTCCTCAGCCGCGGCGCGCGCCAGATCGACCGCGGCCGCGCAGGCCTCGTCGGGAGCGGAGACGCGGGCCCTGGTGCGGCTCATTGGGCCGCCTCCGGCGAAAGGTGCTGTTCGCTCACACTTCATTCTCACCCATGAGAGGACCTGGACGGGCACACAACCGGGGATCCTCCCCCGACTCGGTGGATTAATCGGGTAAGACTGGTAGGCGTGGAGGGAGGCTGGGAGCGGGCTCGCCAGATCACGCGGCGCGTAGGGCGAGGAGTCGCCGACGCGGGTCGCGTAACTGTGCGTGCCGGAAAGGCCACGGCCAGCGGCACCGCGCGGGCCGGCAAGGCCACCGCCAAGGGCGCGCAAAAAGTCGGCAAAGCGACGCGCCGGCTCACGTACGCCAACGGCGCGGACCGCACCGGGCTCGGCCGGCTGATCGAGTTGTCGGCGGGCAACAGCGCCAGTGACGCGGTGGTGACGGTGGCGCTGGCGAGCACGGTGTTCTTCGGCGTGCCCGTCGGCGAGGCCCGCGGCTCGGTGGCGCTCTACCTGGTCATCACGATGTTGCCGTTCGCGCTGCTGGCGCCGTTCGTGGGGCCGATACTCGACAGGTTCAGGTCGGGGCGCCGCTACGTGATGGCGGGCACGTTGTTCGGGCGGGGCCTGCTGTGCTTCGCGATGGCCGCCGCGGTCGGCCCCGGCGACCTGCCGACGTTGTTCATCGGGGCGCTGGGCGTGCTGGTGTTGTCGAAGGCGTACAACGTGTCACGGGCGGCGATCATGCCGAACGTGCTGCCCGCCGACATCACGCTGGTGTCGGCGAACGCGCGGGTGGCGCTGTTCACGCTGGTCGCGGCGGGGGCGGCGGTCCCCATCGGGGCCGGCATGACCGCGTGGCTGGGCAGCGCGGCGGTGTTGCGCATCGCGATGGTGGCCTTCCTGCTGCTCGGCGTCGCCGCGGTACGCCTGCCGCGCCACGTCGACTCCCCCGACCTGGAGGAAGAGGGGGCCCAGCCGTCCCGCTGGCGCACCCTGCTCAAGGTCGGCCCCGCGGTCGCCGAGGCGGTCTGGGCGAACGTGGCCATCCGCGTCTTCTCCGGCTTCCTGCTGTTCTTCCTGCTGTTCCTGGTGCAGGACAAGGCGGTGCCGTGGCTGGCGGTGAACCAGGCGTGGGCGCAGGACCCCTTCTTCGACATCCCCAAGACGATCGCGCTGCTGGCGGCGGCGGCCGGGCTGGGCGGCCTATTGGGCGCTGCCGTGGCCAACTGGACGCGTAACCACGCCCCTCAGCTGATCGTGCTGGTCACGCTGGCCGTGACCGTCGTGACGACCATCGCGACCGCGGTCTTCTTCGGGCTGTGGACCGCGCTGGCGATCTCCCTGGTCACCGCGTTCGCGCAGGAATTGGGCAAGCTCGCGCTCGACGCGATCGTGCAGCGGGAGATCGGCGAGGAGGTGCGCTCGTCCACGTTCGGCGTCGTCGAGGCGGTGCTCCAGCTTGCCTGGGTGTCCGGCGGCCTGATCGGGCTGGTGCTCTCGCTGACCCAAAGCAGCCAGGCGGGGCTGATCACGCTGGCCGTCGCGCTGACCGCCGCACTCGGCTGGCTGCTGGTCGCCAGGAGGAAGCGAGTACGCGCCACCAAGGCCAAGCTGGCCAGGCAGCGGGCCGAGGCCGGCGAGCACGACCGGCAGCAGGCCGAGGCCGAGACGGATGAGCAGGACCCGCGGTGGCCCCAGGCGAATGACCACGATCCTCGGCACGCGGGGACGGATGACCACGACCAGCGGCGAGGCGACACGCTGGACTCGACCAAACCGCTGACCAACCCCTTCGGCTGAGCAACTCGCGGTCAGGCCATGGCGGGCCGCGCCCGGCGACCCACCGCGCCCTCAGTTCCGCCCTACGCGTCGACGTCGTCGGCGACGGCCCTCAGCACCTGCGCGATCTTCTTGGCATGCGCCGCGTCCGGATGCTTGCCCCGCTGGTACGAGGTCGAGATCTCATCGAGCAGCTTGATCAGATCCTCGACGATGACGACCATCTCGTCCGGCTTCTTCCGCTTGGCCTTGGGCTTGGGCTTGGCCAGGGTCGGCGGCTGCTCCAGGATCCTGACGGAGAGCGCCTGCTGGCCGCGGCGGCCCTCGGCCACCCCGAACTCGACCTTTTGGCCGGGCTTGAGCGGGCCTGCGCCGGTGGGCAGCGCGGAGGAATGCACGAAGACCTCACCGCCGTCGTCGCGGGTGAGGAAGCCGAATCCCTTGTCGGCGTCGTACCACTTGACCTTGCCACTCGGCACAGGAGGACCTCGTTCAAACAGTCGAAAAGCTGGATGGATGTAGGTTATGCCCCGATGAGCACTGGAGCGAGCGCATAAATGCCGGTGAATTACCGGAGTTCGTCGCGCTGGGACCAACCGGTGTACCACGTGGCGAATTCGGTCAGGTCAGACAGGGCCACATCGGCTCCGTGCTCACGCAGCTCTCCCACGGTGTAGGGACCGGTCGCGACGGCCACGCTCACGGCGCCGCCCGCGCGTGCAGCCTCGATGTCCGCGACATGGTCACCAACATAGGCCGCGGCCCCGAACCGCGCGAGTGCCGATCCCTTGTCGGCGCCGAAAAGCGAGCCGACCACCTCGTCCACGACCAGGCCGAGCGCTTCGACCGTGCCGACGGCGTCCCGCGGGTTCTTTCCGGTCACCACGATGACCCGGCCGCCGGCCGCGCGTACGGCGGCGATCGCGTCGTACGCGCCCTCCATGGCGGTGTGCACCGGAACCCCCATCTCCGGATAGATCTCCCGATACAGGTCCGCCGCCGCGGCGACCTCCTCGGCAGGCAGCCAGTTGGCCAGCTCTACCTCCAGCGGCGGCCCCAGCCGCGAGACTACGGCTGCGCTGTCGATCGGCACGCCCAACCGCACGGACAGCTCGTCGTAAACCGCCGCGATGCCCGTCCGCGTATCCGCCAATGTCATGTCCAGGTCGAATCCCACCGAAGTCGTCACACGTGCAGGATGCCAAACCCGCTTCTACTCTGCGTAACGCCCCTTGTTGTGGGACCGTTGGAATGGGAAGAAAGGAATTACTTATCGGAGAGGAGCGGCCGTGACCGACACCCCCAAGCCGCCGCAGACCGGAGACCGCCTCGTCGCCTCCTCCGCTCCCGCCCGCCCGCACAGGCCCGCGAGACATCTCGGGTCGCCCGTCACGGCATGGCAGCGGGTCGTGGCGTCCCTGGCCTCCCTGGTGAGGCTGGCCTCCAGGGTGGCGGCGCTCTCCTTAGTGCTGTACGCGCTGTTCACGGTCTTCCGTGCCAACCCCGCCAACGTCTGGTACCAGTTCGTCGAGTCCCTCGCCGCATCGCTGTCCCTGGGCCTGGCCAACCTGTTCCAGCTCGCCGAGCCACGCTGGACGACGCTCGTCAATTACGGACTCGCCGCGATCGTCTGGTTGATCATCGGCTCCGCGCTGGCGAGCCTGATCCGACGCGCCGCTCCGTAACGACTACTCTCGATGCGGAGGTATCAGGATAGACATGACCAGATCCACCCGTGAGCGGATCATCGATGAGTCCCTGCGGCTGTTCGCCGAGCGGGGATACTCCGCCACGTCCGTGGCCGAGATCGAGGCCGCCTCAGGGCTGTCTCCCGGCGCCGGCGGCCTCTACAGGCACTTCAAGTCCAAGTACGAGGTGCTCGCCGCGGCGATCAACGAGCACGCCGCCCGCACCAGGACGCAGGTGGCCGAGAGCCTCGCCGAGCTGAGCGGCATGGAAGCCTCCGTGGATCTGGAAGAGCGCCTGTCGCTCCTCTGCCGTGCGGGGCTGGCAAAGGTACGCGAGGAGTCGGAGCTGACCCGGGTGTTCTTCCGCGACCTGAGCCAGTTCCCCGAGCTGGTCGCCGTCGTCCGCGAGGGGCTGCTGCAGCCCATGTTCGACGCGATCGTCACCTGGTTCCGCGCGCAGCCCGAATACCGCGACGCCAAACTCGACTGGACGGGCATCTCGGCGGTGCTCGGCGGCGCCGTCGTGCATTACCGGCTGTTCCAGGAGACCGTGGGCGAGCTCCCCGGCCACGCGGAAAAGGACCAGTTCGTGGCGGCCTGGGTACGCCTGGCGGTCGGTCTGCTCCCGAGCCCGGCGCCGGTCAGCTGACGTCGAGCAGCCGGTACGCCAGCCACACCACGCCGATGCCCGTACCGATCATGAACATGATGCCGCTCACGGCCCAGAACTGCGTCAGGAACGCATTCAGCCCCGGCTCGCTCCCCACGCGCAGGCCGCCGACGAGCACCCCGCCGACCGAGTAGCCGAGCAGCGGCGCGCCCACCCCGAGGAACCGGTCACGAGCCGCCCAGCTCTCACCGAACAGCACCATCACCGCACCCCCCGCCCACACCATGAGCGGAACCGGGAAGATCGCCAGCAGTGGCAGGTCGAACGGCACCAGCAACGCCGCCACCACCAGGATCACCATCGCGGCCGTCTCGCGCGGGTGTTCCTTGACGATCGTCCTGGCGTCCCTGCCGCCCGTGGCCATCGGGTTCGCACTGGCCATGGCCGCGCGTCGCAGCCCCGCGAACGGCATACCCCGGCCTGGCGACCTCGCGACGCGCTCCTGAGCGATCCGACGGTACGCCCGCACGCCCGGCGGCGTGTCCTGGTCGTCGACGATCGCGGGGAAACGCATCGTGGATCCCGTTCCCTGACCCGCCTCGGCCCCGCGACTACCACCGGCGCCTGAGGCCTCACCCGTGCCGGAAGCGCCGGCCCGGTCAGCGGCGTCCGCCGCGGCCTCGGCCAGCCTGCGGGCCTCACGCTCGACCAGCGCCACCGGATCGCCGAACCTGGCCAGCACCTTCGCCACTTCTCGGGCGTTCTGGCTGCCGCCCCGCTCGGCCTCGATCCTGGCTCGCAGCCGCCTGGCGAAGTCCAGCCGCTGGTCGGCCCGCAGCACGCCGTGGGCCGCGTCAGCGGCCTTGGAGACGTAGTTCAGCACGAGCTGGTCCGCGCGCTCTATCACGTCAAGCCATGCTGCCCCAATCAGGGGGGACATACCATGGCAACGATGGAGTTCACGGAGTGGATCAGGGGGCGTACCGACGAACAGCTGCGGGCGCTCGTCTCCGCGCGTCCCGAGCTGATCACCCCGGTGCCCGCCCACCTGGAAGGTTTGGCGTCGCGAGCGGCCAGCCCTTCGGCGATCGGCAGAGCGCTCGACCGGCTCGACCGTTTCACGCTCGCCGTCGTCGAGACGCTCGCCGCGCAGGACGGCCCGGTGCCGAAGGAACGCCTGCGCGAGCTTGTCAGCGCGGCCTTGGAGGACGGCGACGCCGAGCCCGCGCTGTCCACCGCGCTCGACAGGTTGTGCGACCTCGCCCTGGTCTACGGCCCTGAGGACGCGCTCGACCTCGGCCCCGGCGTACGCAAGGTCCTGGAGGACCCGGCCGGGCTGGGGCCCAGGGCGGTGGACGCGTTCCGGCACCATCCGCCCGAGCAGCTCGACGAGATGGCCGACGACGTCGCGCCGGGCACCGCGGGCTCGGGCAAGGAGCGCCTGGCTGCCGTGCTGGCCGCGCCCGCCGCCCTGATCGAGGAGGTGTCGCCCGGGGCCAGAGCTGCGCTCGACCAGCTCACCTGGGGCCCGCCGACCGGCCGGGTGCCCAACGCCAGGCGCGAGGTGCGCCGTGACTCGGCCCGTTCCCCCATCGAGGAGCTGCTGGCCCGCGGCCTGCTGGCGGCGACCGGCGAGGAGAGCGTGACACTGCCCCGCGAGGTGGGGCTCTACCTGCGCGGCGGGCGGGTACACCGTGGCCTGCTGGCCGTGCCGCCACCGCTCGAGGGTGCCGTCCGCGACCGGAAGCTGGCCGACCGGACGGCGGCCGGGCAGGCGTTCTCGTTCGTCAGGTCGGTCGAGGAGCTGTGCGAGCGGTGGAGCATCGAGCCGCCGGGCGTGTTGCGTACCGGCGGGCTGGGCGTGCGGGACCTGAAGCGCACGGCGAGCGAGCTGGACCTGCCCGAGTGGGTGGCGGCCCTGGTCGTCGAAGTGGCGCACGCGGCCGGGCTGATCGCGGCCGGCGGTGGGGTGGACGGCGAGTGGCTGCCGACCCCCGGCTACGACCTGTGGCGGGTCAGGGGGACCGCGGACCGGTGGGTCACGCTGGCGGCCACATGGCTGCATATGGACCGGATGCCCGGGCTGGTGGGCGAGCGGGACGAACGCGACAGGCCGCTCAACGCCCTGCACACCGACCTACGCCGCTCTTCCGCGCCCGGCGTGCGGGCCGCCACGCTGGGCGTGCTGGCGGCGGCGCCGGGCCTGGCGCCCGCGCGCGACTCCGTGCTGGAAAGGCTGGCGTGGGAGAAACCACGCCGCCGCGGCCCGCTGCGCGAGCAGTTGACCGAGTTCGCGTTGCGGGAGGCCGAGCAGGTCGGCGTGACCGGCCTGGGCGCGCTGTCCGGGCACGGGCGGGCGCTGATCGAGGGCTCGGACGCCGCGGGCCTGCTCACGCCGCTGCTGCCAGAGCCGGTCGATCACGTGCTGCTCCAGGCAGACCTGACCGCGGTCGCGCCGGGGCCGCTCACGAGCGAGCTCAACCGCTGGATGACGCTGACCGCCGACGTCGAGTCGAAGGGCGGGGCCACGGTCTACCGGTTCAGCGAGGGTTCCATCCGGCGGGCGCTGGACGCCGGGCACGGCGGCGAGGAGCTGGTGGCCATGCTGGCCAGGCACTCGGCCACGCCGGTGCCGCAGGCGCTGTCCTACCTGGTGACCGACGTGGCACGGCGGCACGGGCGCATCCGTGTGGGCACCGCGAGCGCGTACATCCGCTGCGACGACCCCGCGCTGCTCGACCAGATCACCGCCGACCGGCGCTCGGCCGCGTTGCGGTTGCGCAGGCTCGCGCCGACCGTGATCGCCTCACGATCGTCCCGGGCGGCGCTGGTGGACTCGCTGCGGGCGATGGGGTACGCGCCCGTGGCCGAGTCGCTCGACGGCGACGTGATCATCTCGCAGCTCGACAGCCGCCGCACCGAGGCGGCGGCGCCGGTCCGCGCTGCGTCCACGGCCAACGGCATCGACCCCGGGGTGGTCGCGGCGGCCGTCCGCGCGCTGCGGGCGGGCGACGCGGCGCATCTGGCACGGCGCGAGCCCGTGGAGGCCCCAAATGGCCAGGTGCCGCGTGGGCCCGCGACCGACACGATCTCGGCCCTGCAGGAGGCCATCAAGCAGGGCGTACGCGTGTGGATCGGCTACCTCGACTCGCAGGGCAACGCGACCTCGCGCATCCTGGAGCCGGCCAGGATGGAGGGCGGCTACCTGACCGCGTACGACGAGACCAGGGCCGCCGTCCACCGCTTCGCCCTGCACCGCATCACGGGCGTGGCCGGACTCTAGCGCGTTCGGCCGTCTGTCTGACCAGCAACCGATCCGCCATGGTCGCCGTGGTCCCGGTGCCGGCGGCCAGCCGTCGCAGGCCACTCAGCGCGTCGGCCGGGTACCTGATCGACAGCCCGCCGGCCAGTGCCAAGGCCGCCGCCGTCGACCTGGCCGGGTCCGTGGCCCAGGCCAGCGCGAGCCTGAGCGCCTCGGGCGCCAGCGTGTCGTCGGCACACATGAACGACAACGTCTCGGCCGCCGCCAGCCGCTCCGCCGCCGTCCCGGGTGCCCAGACCTCGAGGAACTCCTGCTGGGCGTCCTTCAGCGCGTACGCCGCCAGCGCCGCCACACCCTCCGCGGCCCGTACCCGGATGTCGAGTCCTTCACCGGCCAGCGACCTGACCCATTCGCGCAGCGGCTGCCACAACCAGAACCCGTACCGCGCGACCAGCTCGGCGAGCACCTGCTCGCGGTGGCGCGGCACGCGGAAGGTCACCAGGCCGCCGGAGACGGCGATGAGCGGATGAGGGCGGGCAGGCGCGTGCGGCCCGCGCTCATGCGCCTGCCAGATGCGCTCCAGCCGGGCGCGCTGGGCCTCGAAGGCCGGCTCGGCCAGCGAGTGCGTGAACGCGAGCGCCGCCGCGGCCAGCACCTCCCGCATGGCGGGCTTGGTGTCGAACCAGGCCGCCACCTCTTCCCCCGCCGGCTCTTCAGCCGGCCCCAGCCCGGCGGCCAGCCGCACGACCTGCGCGGGGGTGGCCAGGGTCGGCGCCCGGTCCCTGGCCCGGGCGAGCACCTCGGGCGCCAGCCCGGCACGCAGGTCATACGTGCTCAGGCACAGCTCGAACAGCTCACCGGGATCGGGCGCGCCCCACGCCTGCTCCACCTCGACGACCTGCGAGGGGGCGCCGTTCCTGGTGATGACCAGGTACGAGCCGAGCTCGGCCAGCTTGCGCGCCAGGTTGACCAGCTCGGTCCTGTCGGTGCTGGCGGCGATCCAGTCGTGCAGCAGGTACGCCCTGCCCGGCGCGTACTCGGTCCTGGAGAGCAGATCGGCGGCGGTCCTGGCAGGCGACAGGACCGTGATCGTGCCCTCCGCCAATGACATGCGCGACAGCAGGGCGATGGCCCCCAGGCGTTTGCCCGCCTCCTCCTCGCCCACCAGGACGAGCAGGTGGTGCGCGGCCAGCCGGCGCACCGCGTCGGGGAAACCGGGCGGCTCCAGGTAGGAGCGCAGGAGGGTGTCGGCCTCCCGCCGGGTCAGGTCCCGGGTGACCGGTGGGACCGTCGCCCGCAACCGGTCGTTGATATGCGTTATGTAGTCGAGGTCGATCTCGCCCGCTTCAGGCGTATCGGTCACGAAGTCACCTCGGTGCCTGACGAGAAAATTTCCTACAGAAAATATCTTGACCCAACGAGTTTCTTCTTTTTATACGAGAGAGTTGCACTGCGTTACCATGCCGCCTGACCAGGCACTTCGCGCGTTCTCGCATCCAGAGCCGCTCACACTCCCCTAGATCTTCCACCTTTACACGATCTAGTACAACAAGAAAACACGAACGGCCACAGAAGCAGATATAGGCCTATTTACCACGCAGTAGCACACCATCCACAATGACTAGTCAACCTGGCCGAGGCTTGACGACGAGTCCCCCGTCGCATCAGGTTGAGCATGTGACCGAGCAAACGCTGGGCCGACTGGCCGAGGAGTCATGGGACCGTTTCGACGATCATGACGCGACGTTCTACGAAGGCGTCTGGCACCGCCATCGCGGGCTCGCCGAGCGGGCGCGCCGGATGTGCGGCGGGTTCGCGGCGGCGGGCATCAGGCCCGGCGACCGGGTGGTCGTGATGATGGCCAATTCGCCCGAGGTGCCGCTGATCTACCAGGCGCTGTGGGCGGCGGGCGCGGTCGTGACGCCGGTGGTGTTCCTGGTCGGAGCCGAGGAGCTGCGGCACATCCTCCTCGACAGCGGCGCGGCGGCGATCGTCACCTCCCCTGAGCTGGAGGAGACCGTGCGGGCCGCCGGTGTCGACATCCCCTTCTACGTGGACACGGCCGAGCTGGAACAGGCGTCAGAGCACGGACCGGTCCGCAGGGACCCTGGTGACCTGGCCGCGCTCATGTACACCGGCGGCACCACAGGCAAGGCGAAAGGCGTCATGCTGAGCCACCGCGGCCTCTGGCAGGTCGGCAAGGACGCCTGGGACATGTCCCACCAGGAGGGCAAGAACCGCGCGATCGTGCCGGTGCCGCTGTCCCACGCGTACGGGATGATCATCACGGTGGCCTCGATGCACGCCACGGAGCCGCAGCAGGGCGTGCTCATGCGCTGGTTCGATCCGAAGGCGTTCCTCCAGCTGGCCGCCGAGCAGCGCGTCCAGTACGGCACCGTCGTGCCCGCCATGCTCCAGATGCTGCTGGCCGAGCCGCTGGAGTCACACCCGCTGCCCGACCTGTCCTACCTCACCTGCGGGGCCGCGCCGCTCGGCAAGGACCTGCTGGAGGAGTTCGAGCGCAGGATGCCCGGCGTGCAGATTCTCGAGGGGTACGGCCTGACCGAGACCAGCGCCGTCACCACGTTCAACCCGCCGGGCCGGCGCCGGACCGGCAGCGTCGGCCTGCCGCTGCCGGGCTACACGATCACCATTCGCGACGGCGAGGGCGAGCCCATGGAGATCGGGGACGTCGGCGAGATCTGCGTGTCAGGCGAGTCGCTGATGCTCGGCTACTGGGGCGAACACGAGCCCGACCCCGACGGCACCGCGCTGGTCGGTGAGGAGCTGCGGACCGGCGACATCGGCTGCGTGGACGACGACGGCTACCTCTACATCGTGGACAGGAAGAAGGACCTGATCATCCGCGGCGGCTTCAACGTGTTCCCCCGCGACGTCGAGGACGCGCTCAACCAGCACCCCGACGTGGTGATGTCGGGGGTGGTCGGCCGCCCCGACCCGCGCATCGGCGAGGAGGTCGTGGGGTTCGTGCAGCTCAAGCCGGGCGGTACGGCCACGGCCGAGGAGCTGATCGAGTGGACCCGCGATCGGGTCGGCCGGGTGAAGTACCCGCGCGAGATCCGGTTCGTCGATGCGATCCCGGTCACGAGCGTGCTCAAGCTCGACCGCAAGGCGCTGCGGGCCCTGCTGACCTGACGATCTATCGCAGGATCGCGAACCGAGGTCAGGCACGTCTCCATTCCGTGATAAGTGTTGACGTGTCTGGAGGTGAAGATGAGTCAGCAAGATCCGTCGGGGTATCCGTACCAACCCTATGGCGCCCCCTACGGTGAGCAGCCTCCCCCGGGATACGGCTACGGATATGGCTATCCCCCGCCCCGGCGCGACGAAGGGCCCAGCGCCAACGCCATCGTCTCGCTCGTGCTCAACATTCTCGCCGTCGTCTCCTGCTGCAACATCTTCGGCGTGCCCGGCGCGATCCTCGCCGGGCTGGCGATCAGCCGTGCGCGCACTGAGCCCGAGCGCGCACGTACCATGGTGATTTGGAGCTGGGTCCTGCTCGGGCTCGGCTTCGCGCTGGGGGTCGTCCTCTTCCTCTTCCTCGGCCTCAGCGGAGCTCTCGACGATTGATTGCCCGATCGGGGACTGTTCCTGCCGTCGTGTGTGTTGGATAAGGGTCACCCGTAGGAAGGATGTCCGTGAACGACGGCCCGCTCATCGTCCAGTCGGACAAAACGCTGCTGCTCGAGGTCGACCACGACAAGGCCGGCGATTGCCGTAAGGCGATCGCCCCGTTCGCCGAGCTCGAGCGCGCTCCCGAGCATGTGCACACCTACCGCGTCACCCCGCTGGCCCTGTGGAACGCCCGCGCCGCCGGCCACGACGCCGAGCAGGTCATCGACGCGCTGATCAGCTACAGCCGCTACCCGGTGCCGCACGCGCTGCTCGTCGACGTCGCCGAGACCATGGCGCGCTACGGCCGGCTGCGGCTGGAGAAGGATACGGTCAACGGCCTGGTCCTGACCTCCAGCGACCGCGCCGTGCTGGAGGAGGTGCTGCGCTCCAAGAAGATCCAGCCGATGCTGGGCGAGCGGCTCGGCCCCGACTCCGTCATCGTGCACCCGAGCGACCGCGGCAACGTCAAGCAGGCTCTGCTCAAGCTGGGCTGGCCCGCGGAAGACCTGGCGGGCTACGTCGACGGCGAGCAGCACCCGATCAAGCTGGTGCAGGACGGCTGGGCGCTGCGGCACTACCAGCAGGAGGCCGCGGACGCCTTCTGGCACGGCGGCTCCGGCGTGGTCGTGCTGCCGTGTGGCGCCGGCAAGACCATCGTCGGCGCGGCCGCGATGGCCCACGCGCAGGCCACCACGCTGATCCTGGTGACCAACACCGTCTCGGCCCACCAATGGAAGACCGAGCTGCTCAAGCGCACCTCGCTGACCGAGGACGAGATCGGCGAATACTCCGGCTCGAAGAAGGAGATCCGCCCGGTCACCATCGCCACCTACCAGGTGATGACCACCAGGCGGAAGGGCGTGTACAGCCACCTGGAGCTGTTCGACGCACGTGACTGGGGCCTGGTCGTCTACGACGAGGTGCACCTGCTGCCCGCGCCGATCTTCCGGATGACCGCCGACCTGCAGGCCCGCAGGCGGGTCGGGCTGACCGCGACGCTGGTGCGCGAGGACGGGCGCGAAGGCGACGTCTTCTCGCTCATCGGTCCCAAGCGCTACGACGCGCCCTGGAAGGAGATGGAGAACCAGGGCTGGATCGCGCCCGCCGACTGCGTCGAGGTACGCGTGACACTGACGGATGAGGAGCGGCTGGCGTACGCGATGGCCGAGTCGGAGGAGCGCTACCGCTTCTGCGCCACCACGCCGTCCAAGACCCACGTGACCGAGGCACTGGTCCGGCGGCATCTGGGTGAGCAGGTGCTGGTCATCGGGCAATACATCGACCAGCTCGACGAGCTCGGCGAGCACCTCAACGCGCCGGTCATCAAGGGCGAGACCAGGGTCAAGGAGCGTGAGCGGCTCTACCAGGCCTTCCGCGACAAGGAGATCCAGGTGCTGGTGGTGTCGAAGGTGGCCAACTTCTCCATCGACCTGCCGGAGGCGGCCATCGCGATCCAGGTCTCGGGAACCTTCGGCTCACGGCAGGAGGAGGCCCAGCGGCTCGGGCGGGTGCTGCGGCCCAAGGCCGACGGCGGGGGTGCCCGGTTCTACACCGTGGTCAGCAGGGACACGGTGGACCAGGAGTTCGCGGCGCATCGGCAGCGGTTCCTGGCCGAGCAGGGGTACGCGTACTCGATTATCGACGCCGACGACGTGCTCGACGGCGTGTGACGAATGACCCGGCCGCTCACCGGAGCGGCCGAGCATTCAGCGTGGTGTCACGTCCACGAGACTCCGCGGGCCGTCAACAAGCGAACCACCCCCCTCACCTGCGTACTATCACGCCGCCTGCGACATACCCCCATGATCCGGCAAATCCACCTGATATGCCCGATTTTTTCGGTATTCGCGGGGTTGCTTCCATACGCGAGGGTTCTGTCACATTTCGTTACGTTGACGGAGGTCGCGCCTACCGGACCAGCATCCCGCCGAGGAACAGCACACCCTCCGCGACGATCCACGCGACCACGCCGGCGCCCATGATCTGCCCGAACGCCCGCTCGTCGCGCCTCGCCCACGGGAGCAGCCACGCGGCGGCCGTACAGCAGGCGGCGAGCGCGGCGAACAGGCCGGACACCGTGGAGACCGTGCCCAGGCGCTGGGAGCAGGTGGACGAGTCCTCGCCGCCCGCGCAGAACGCCTCCAGGCCCCAGCCCGCGAACACCGACAGGGCCCACAGCGCCGCGAGGAGGAAGCTCGCGATCGTGGGGATGATCGGGGAGAACCGGAGCTGTAGCCGCGCCACTTCCCATCCCTACCCATTCCACCCTCCCGACAATCGACGGGCAGCACCCCGGTCGACCTTCACCACCACGGGCCGGTAAATGCGTTGGAAGCCCGCGGCGCGCGCTATTAAACTGGTCGATTCGCTGCCTTAACCACCTCCGTCACCGACCCGGGAGGCACTTTCGCATGCCCGCACACCAGCTGGCCCCCGACATACCCGCCGACGTCCTGACCGCCGAGCAGGCCCACCTGGCCGAGTCCAGGGCCGCACTCGCCGCCATGCGGGCCCACGCCCAATCCCTGTCCGCGGATGCGGCCGGCGACTGGGTGTCGCAGCAGATCCTCCAGTCCCTCCTCGACCAGCGGGTCGCCGCCCTGGCAGACCACCCGGACACGCCGTTGTTCTTCGGCCGCCTCGACCGTGCGTCACCCGAGCGAAGGAGCTCGCGACGAGAGAGCGACGAAGGAGCCAACGAGGAGCGAAGCGGTCGCGACCATGAGCAGGCCGATCTGCCCGGCACGATCTACGTCGGCCGCCGCCACGTGCACGACGGCCACAGCCAGCCTCTGGTCATCGACTGGCGCGCGCCGGTGTCCCGCGCGTTCTACCAGGCCAGCCCCGCGGAGCCCATGGGCGTCGTACGCCGGCGCCGCTTCGGCTACCACGGCGGCACGCTCACCGCGTACGAGGACGAGCCGCTGGGCGAGGGCGTGGAGATCGGACCGTCGAAGATCCTCACCGAGGAGATCGAGCGCCCGCGCTCCGGCCCCATGCGCGACATCGTCGCCACGATCCAGCCCGACCAGGACGAGATCGTCCGTGCCACGCTGGCCCAGACGGTGTGCGTGCAGGGCGCCCCGGGCACCGGGAAGACCGCGGTGGGCCTGCACCGGGCGGCGTACCTACTGTTCACCCACCGTGAGCGGCTCGCCAGATCCGGCGTGATGATCGTCGGCCCCAACCGGGCGTTCCTGTCCTACATCTCCTCGGTGCTGCCCGCGCTCGGCGAGGTCAAGGTGGAGCAGACCACGGTGGCGGGCCTGCTCGGCGACCACGTGGCTCCGGAGGACCCGATGGTGGCCGCGGTCAAAGGCGACGCCAGGATGGCCGCGGTGCTCGAACGCGCACTCTGGCTGCACATCGTGAAGCCGGAGGAGGGCCTGGTGTTCAGCAAGGGCGCCTACCGCCACCGGGTGGCCGACTACGAGGTACGCGAGATCGTGGCCTCCCTGCGCGGCACCACCCGCTATCTCCCCGGCCGGGCGGCATTGGCGCAGCGACTGGCCCACATGATCCTGGTCCGCATGGAGCAGCGCGGCGAATCGCCCGACGACCGGGTACAGGACGCCGTGGCCAGATCGAAGCCGGTCAAACAACTCGTGGACGCGGTCTGGCCGAAATTGACGCCGGAGCAGGTCCTTTATCGTCTGCTCTCGGATCCGGAATTCCTAGCAAAAGCCTCTAAATCCGATTTGTCGCCTGACGAGCGAGAAATGCTTATCTGGCGGAAACCGTACCGGAGCTGGAAGTCCGCCAAATGGTCTGCCGCGGACGCCGCGCTCCTGGACGAGCTGCGCGACCTGATGGAACGCACGCCCTCGCTGGGCCACCTGGTGGTCGACGAGGCCCAGGACCTCTCCGAAATGCAGCTGAGGGCGCTCGGCCGCCGCTGCCGCACCGGCTCGGCCACCGTACTCGGCGACCTGGCCCAAGGCACGACGCCCTGGTCGACGAGCTCCTGGGAGTCCGTGCTCGAGCATCTGGGCCAGCGCGAGGGCGAGGTGACCGAGCTGACGCTCGGCTTCCGCGTGCCGAGGGAGGTCCTCGACTACGCGGCCCGCCTGCTCCCCTCGATCGCACCCGACCTGGCCGCCCCTCGGTCTCTGCGCCCCGGCCTGGGCTCGCTCTCCGTACGACTGGGCGGCTCGGTCGCCGAGGCCGCCGCGGAGGCCCTCGCCAAGGAGGGCTCGATCGGCGTCATCGCCCCCGACACGCTGGTCGGCGAGGTGTCCAGCGCCCTGGCAGCGCTCCCGCACGCCGTGCTCGACCCGGACTCCACCGAGGAACACCGCCTGCTGATCGTCCCCGCGACCCTCGCCAAAGGTCTGGAGTACGACCACGTGATCGTCGTCGAGCCCGCGGACATCGTCGCGGCGGAGCCGCGCGGGCTGGCCCGGCTGTACGTGGTCCTGACCCGCGCGGTGACCTCGCTCACGGTCCTGCACGACAAGGCGCTGCCGGCGCAGCTGGCGGCCTGACAGGCGGCGGGCACGGCCACTTCTAGGATGGCGGGCAGGAAGCTCTCTACCAAGGAGGATGCCGTGCCAGCACCGCTGCCACATGAACACCTGCCGTCGGTTCCCGCGCTCGTGGTCGAGAGCGACGACATCCAGGACGGCGAGCGGCTGAGCGACCTGCACGTCTTCAACGACTGGGGCATGCAGGGCCAGAACCTCTCGCCCCACCTCCGCTGGTCAGGCGCGCCCGCCGAGACCCGGGGCTACGCCGTCACCTGCTACGACCCCGACGCCCCCACGGGCAGCGGGTTCTGGCACTGGGTGCTGTTCGACCTGCCGGCCTCGGCGGCCGAGCTGCCCACGGGCGCGGGCACCGCCCCGGACTTCAAGGGGCTGCCCGCGGGCGCCGTCCATGCCCGCAACGACTACGGTGCCAAGGAGTACGGCGGGTCGGCCCCGCCGCCCGGCGCCCCGCACCGCTACGTCTTCACCGTCCACGCGCTGGGCGTGGACAAGCTGGGCGTGGACAGCGATGCGAGCCCGGCGGTGGTCGGCTTCAACATCACCGCCAACACCCTGGCCCGCGGCCACATCATCGCCCACTACGGGATCTGACGGAGCACCGGCGCGACGGCGCTCCGAGGCGGCGGCCGCCTCGAGCGCCGCCGCCGGATCCGCCGCGAGGCCGGCGTTCCCGAGGCCGGCGTTCGCGAGGGCCGGTGTTCGCGGAGGCGGCCATTGCCGGCAGCGCGGGTCAAGGCCGGAAGAGCGATGCCGAGAATACGTTTACTGCGAGAAAGTATCCGCCACTCCTTTGGTGAGTCGTGTGCGGCACCACATTTCCTCACTCCGAGTAACGGGTCAATTGTGCATCGTAATGCCTGAGGAAACGAAAAAGAGCGGCCCGGAAAACCCGGGCCACTCTTCGTCGCTGCGCGAAGAAAGGACCTAGAAGTCCATGTCGCCGCCGCCCGGCATGGCCGGAGCAGCGGGGGTCTTCTCGGGCTTCTCGGCGATGACTGCCTCGGTGGTGAGGAAGAGCGCCGCGATGGATGCGGCGTTCTGCAGCGCCGAGCGCGTCACCTTGGCCGGGTCGATAATGCCCGCCTCGAACATGTTGACGTACTCGCCCGAAGCGGCGTTCAGGCCCTCACCCGGGGTGAGGTTGCGAACGCGCTCGACCACGACGCCGCCCTCGAGGCCGGCGTTGACCGCGATCTGCTTCAGGGGCTCCTCGAGCGCCTTCTTCACGATCGCGGCGCCCGTGGCCTCGTCGCCGTTGAGCTCGAGCTTGTCGAACGCCTTGGCGCCGGCCTGCAGCAGCGCCACGCCGCCACCGGGGACGATGCCCTCCTCGACGGCCGCCTTGGCGTTGCGGACGGCGTCCTCGATGCGGTGCTTGCGCTCCTTGAGCTCGACCTCAGTGGCCGCGCCGGCCTTGATGACGGCCACGCCGCCGGCCAGCTTGGCGAGGCGCTCCTGGAGCTTCTCACGGTCGTAGTCGGAGTCGGTGCGCTCGATCTCGGCGCGGATCTCATTGACCCGGCCGGAGATCTGCTCGGCGTCACCGGCACCGTCGACGATCGTGGTCTCGTCCTTGGTCACGACGATCTTGCGAGCCCGGCCGAGCAGGTCGAGGGTGGCGTTCTCGAGCTTGAGACCGACCTCCTCGGCGATGACCTGGCCACCGGTCAGGATCGCGATGTCGGCGAGCATGGCCTTGCGGCGGTCGCCGAAGCCCGGGGCCTTGACGGCCACGGAGCGGAACAGGCCGCGGATCTTGTTGACGACCAGGGTGGCCAGGGCCTCGCCCTCGACGTCCTCAGCGATGATCAGCAGCGGCTTGCCGGACTGCACGACCTTGTCGAGCAGCGGCAGCAGGTCCTTGTTGGCGGAGACCTTGCTGTTGACGATCAGGATGTACGGGTCCTCGAGCACGGCCTCCATGCGGTCCGAGTCGGTGACGAAGTACATCGACGTCATGCCCTTGTCGAAGCGCATGCCCTCGGTGAGCTCAAGCTCCAGGCCGAAGGTGTTGCTCTCCTCGACGGTGATGACGCCTTCCTTGCCGACCTTGTCCATCGCCTCGGCGATGAGTGCCCCGATCTCGGGGTCGGCGGCGGAAATGGAGGCGGTGGAAGCGATCTGCTCCTTGGTCTCCACGTCCTTGGCCAGCTTGGAGAGCTCCTCGCTGACGCGCTCGACGGCGGCCTCGATGCCCTTCTTCAGAGCCATCGGGTTGGCGCCGGCGGCCACGTTACGCAGGCCCTCGCGGACCAGCGCCTGGGCGAGCACGGTGGCCGTGGTGGTGCCGTCACCGGCGACGTCGTCCGTCTTCTTGGCGACTTCCTTGACCAGCTCGGCGCCGATCTTCTCCCACGGGTCCTCGAGCTCGATCTCCTTGGCGATGGAGACACCGTCGTTAGTAATCGTGGGGGCGCCCCACTTCTTCTCCAGCACGACGTTGCGCCCCTTGGGGCCCAGGGTCACCTTGACGGCGTCGGCGAGCTGGTTCATACCGCGCTCGAGACCGCGCCGGGCGTCCTCGTCAAACGCGATCATCTTGGCTGCCATAAGGCTAGACCTCCCAGATACAGGGTGGCTTGTCCTGGACCGAGCCGACGCCCGCGACGGCATGAGCCTGCATCTCCTTCGGCAGACCCCATCGTCTCGATCCGAGTTGCTGGCACTCTGATGCACAGAGTGCCAACGAACTGTTTAGCACTCTACCCTGCCGAGTGCAAGCGAACGTCTACCATCCTGCGGTTCCCGCCCTGGTCAGTCCGTCTGTACGGCGAGCCGCTCACCGTGCGGCTCGCCGTAGATCGACGAAAGGAAGGTGGCCGGCTCGCCCGGACTGCGTTGCCGTGCGATGCCACCGGGTGCATACCAGTGATGTAAATCAGACCGCCCGGACAGACTCCGCCTGCGGCCCCTTCTGGCCCTGCGTGATCTCGAACTCGACGCGCTGCCCCTGTTCGAGAGCTCGGTACCCGTCCATCAGGATCGCTGAGTAATGGACGAATACATCCTTACCACCGTCTACCGCGATGAAGCCGTAGCCCTTGTCCGCGTTGAACCACTTGACGGTGCCCTGCGCCACTTCCGACTCCTCTTACTGGGCTTACAGATCTCGCCCATTCCACCGCGAGACCGTAATCGCATGACTTAACTGAAAATCAGCCAGACGATCGCCTCGACCATACCTGTGGCAAGGGGTTTGGCAACAGAGTCAATCCGCAAACAACGCATTTCCTCGCAGAGAGGCTGGTTCAACGTTGAATTAGTCAGGAAAAGGAGAAGGCGCCCACTAGGGGCGCCTTCCAATGATGTGATCTATCGCACTCAGCCGCCGGCGACTGCCGGGATGATGGAGATCTGAGTGCCCTCAGGGGCAGGAGTGTCGAGGCCCTCGGCAAAACGGACGTCCTCTTCCCCAACGTAAACGTTGACGAAACGTCGAATCTTGCCCGATTCATCCAGAATTCTCGCGCCGATCCCCGGGTAGTCGGAGTCGAGCTTGGCGAGCACGTCACGAAGCGTCGCACCCTCGCCACTGACTTCCGCGTTCCCCCCGGTGTACGTGCGCAGGATCGTGGGAATCCGCACAGAAACGCTCATGGTTATCTTGCCTTTCCTGGTTGTCAGACAGCCGCGCGGAACGCGTCGAGAGAGGGCCGGATCACGGCGGTGGGCTGGGCGTCGTCGCCGGTGATGGCGTCGAGCGTCTTGAGCCCGTCACCGGTGTTGAGCACCACGGTCTCGGCCTCGGGATCGAGCCGCCCGCTCTCGGCGAGCTTCTTGAGCACGCCCACGGTAACCCCGCCCGCGGTCTCGGCGAAAATGCCCTCCGTCGAGGCCAGGAGCTTGATGGCGGCCACGATCTCGGGATCCGTGACGTCCTCGACGGCCCCTCCGGTGCGGCGGGCGATGTCGAGCACGTACGGGCCGTCTGCGGGGTTGCCGATGGCCAGCGACTTCGCGATGGTGTCCGGCTTGACCGGCTGGACGACGTCGTGCCCGGCCTTGTACGCGGTGGAGACCGGCGAGCACCCGGCCGCCTGCGCCCCGAAGACCTTGTAAGGCGTGTCCTCGACCAGCCCCAGCGCCACCAGCTCCTTGAAGCCCTTGTCGATCTTCGTGAGCTGCGAGCCGGAGGCGATGGGAATGACGATCTGCTCGGGCAGTCGCCAGCCGAGCTGCTCGGCGATCTCGTACGCGAGCGTCTTGGAGCCCTCGGCGTAGTAGGGCCGCAGGTTGACGT
Source organism: Nonomuraea sp. 3N208 (assembly GCF_052245935.1). Classification (NCBI taxonomy): domain Bacteria; kingdom Bacillati; phylum Actinomycetota; class Actinomycetes; order Streptosporangiales; family Streptosporangiaceae; genus Nonomuraea; species Nonomuraea sp. 3N208. The sequence continues at coordinate 203,458 of NZ_JBQQBR010000016.1, forward strand.
TGACGAACCCCCACTTGTCGCCGAGCGGGTCGCCGATCAGCTCCGAGCAGAACCTGTTGACCTCGTCATAGGTCCCGTCGATCCCGATCAGCTTCCCGCCGAACACCCGGGCCATGGCGATCTTGGCGGCTTCAAGGTTGGCCGGGATGAACACGCACGCGTCGAGCCCGGCCCGCGCCGCGGCGGCCGTGACCGCGCCCGCGAGATTGCCCGTGGAGGAGCAGGAAAGCGTGTGAAAACCGAAGTTGCGTGCCGCCTCGACGGCAATGGCCACCACCCGGTCCTTGAAGGAGTGAGTGGGGTTGCCGGAGTCGTCCTTCACGTACAGGGATTTGAGGCCGAGCGCCTGCCCGAGGTTGCCCGCCTTGACCAGCTTGGTCCAGCCGGGGTTCATGTTGGGCTTGGTGGCGACGTCGACCGGCACGGGCAACAGCGAGCGGTAGCGCCAGATGTTGGCGGGACCGGATTCGATGTCCGCGCGGGTCACGGTGCCGAAGTCGTAGGCCGCTTCGAGCGGCCCGAAACACTCCAGACACGCGAAGCTGGGACCCAGTGGGTAGCGTGCGCCGCACTCGCGGCAGGACAGACCGACAGCAGGACCAAAGTCGAGCGACATGAAGCGAGGCCTTCCCTCATCTTCGCCCGCGGCCACCTTGACCACGAACCGGAATTGGCACCTTGTCCCGGTCGGCCTCGCCAGGTCGCGAGTCTCAAGCCGGGAGGGTTGCCGGGGCTTCGCAGGGCCGGTCCCTCCACCCCTCTGGATGAGCAATATGCAGTTGTTGAAAAGGACTCTACCCGCTTAAGTAGCCGTAATTACCACCTGTCTCAGTATCTGAGACGAGCGGTCTCAGCGATAGTCCTCACCGAGCACTCCCTGCACGTATTTCCTGGCCTGGTGAATGCGCGATTTCGCGGTGCCCAGGGGGATGCCGAGCTGCTCGGCCACCTCGTTGTAGTCGAGCTGGACGATGTCGCGCAACACCAGCGCCTGCGCCAGGTCGGGCTTGTCGGCCTCCAGCGCCTCCATCGCGTCGAGCAGGTCGAGCCGGGACCCGGCGATCACGCTCACCCGGCGGACGTCGGGCTTCTGCATGGGCAATTCGTCCGACGTCTGCTCCGCCGCTCGCCGCTTGAGCGACCGGTACGTGGTCCGCGCGCAGTTGGCGGTCACGATGTGGAGCCAGGTGCTGAACCTGGCCCGCCCCTCGAAGCGGCCGATGTTGCGGGCCACGGCCAGCAGAGTGTCCTGGGAGGCTTCCTCAGCATCCTGGTGATAGGGCAGGATCCGCGCACAGTGCCGCATCACATCCGGTTCGATCCTGGCCAATAGCTCGCCAAGCGCGCGATGATCTCCGGCTGCGGCGGATCGGGCGAGTTCCTCGGTTAGCTCATCAAGCGCCATAGCTGGGATCCTATGATCGAAGGGAGCCATGATGAACAGCGTCCTGGTGGCCTCCAACAGAGGGCCTGTCTCCTTCACCGTCTCCGACGACGGCGAACTGACCATGAAACGCGGCGGGGGCGGGCTGGTGTCCGGGCTGTCCGGAGTGGCCAAGGAGGACGGCGTCCTGTGGGTTTGCGCGGCGCTGTCCGACGACGACCGCAGTGCCGTGCGCCTGTCTCCGGGCGGCCGGATCGACCAGGCCGGCTACGACACCGGTCCGCTGCGGATGCTGGACATCCCGCCGGCCACCTTCCACCGGGCGTACAACGCTGTGGCCAACTCCACGTTGTGGTTCGTCAACCACCTGCTCTACGACATCCCCAACGCGCCCAACTTCGGCACGAGGTTCGCGCGCGAGTGGGAGTCCTACCGTGATTACAACGGCGCGTTCGCGCTGGCCCTGGCCGAGGAGGCCGGGCACGGCGCGCGGGTGATGGTGCAGGACTACCACCTGACGCTGACCCCGGCGATGCTCCGGGCCGAGCGACCCGACCTGCGCATCGCCCACTTCAGCCACACCCCATGGGCGCCGCCGGAATACTTCTCCCTGCTGCCCGACGAGGTGGTCGGCGAGGTCCTGGAGGGCATCCTGGGCGCCGATCACGCCGGGTTCCTGACAGGCAGGTGGGCGGGCGCGTTCATGGACTGCTGCGAAGCGCTGCTCGGCGCCGAGGTCGACCGGGTGGCCCACAGCGTCACGCACGAGGGCAGGACGACCAGGGTCGGCGTGCACAGCCTCGGCGTGGACGGCGCGGCGTTGTGGGATCGGGCCTGCGAGCCCGATGTCGAGTCCTACATGACCGCGATCAGGGATCAGGTCGGCGACCGCAAGCTGATCGTCCGCATCGACCGCACCGAGTTGTCGAAGAACATCGTGCGCGGCCTGGTCGCCTACGGCGAGTTCCTGGCCGCGCATCCCGAATGGCACGGGCGGGTAGTGCACCTGGCCTTCGCCTACCCGAGCCGGCACGACCTGCCTGAATACCGCGAATACACCGCCTCGGTGCAACGCTGCGCCCAGGAGATCGAGAACCAGTTCGCCACTGAGGACTGGGACCCGCTGATACTCAACGTCAACGACGACTACCCGCGATCGCTGGCCGCGTACCGGATGGCCGACGTGCTGCTGGTCAACCCCATCCGCGACGGGATGAACCTGGTCGCCAAGGAGGGCCCGGTCCTGTCGGACAACTGCGCGCTGGTGCTCTCGCGCGAGGCGGGGGCGGCGGCCGAGCTCGGGCCCTACGCGATCACGGTGAACCCCTACGACATCAGCGGCACGGCCGCCGCCCTCCACGAGGCGCTCGTCATGCCCGAGGACGAGCGCAGGTGGCGCCGCGACAAGCTATGCGCGGCCGCCACCGCCCTGCCGCCCCAGAAGTGGTTGGCCGCCCAGCTCGACGCCCTGGAGTGAGCTCTACTTCCAATCCGCGTACTTGAGCGCGTCCGCCAGGCCCGGCGTGTTCCACTGGTCCACGACGAGGATCTTGCTCTTCGGCAGATACCACTCGCGCTGCGTGAAGCGGGCGTACACCTTGGTGCTCGAGTAGCTGACGCACTTGGCCTGCCAGGCGTTGTAGGCCGCCTTGTGGCCCTCGCCGACCTGGCGCAGCCCCCTGGCCACCTTGGGGCCGATCAGCTCGCCATATTTCTGGTTGAACGGGCAGGGCTGCACGTCGCTGGCCGTGTAGAAGGGGTTCTTCCCGGTGTAGGGGCCCCAGCCCTCCGCGCCTATCTTGATGTACTTGGGGCCGAGGAGGTAGAAGGCGTCGCACTCGGGCGTGCTCCAGCCCTGGGGCTTGCCGCACTTGCCGGTGACCACCTGGACCACGTCGGCGCCGAAGCGGTACACCTTCCACTGGATCGGTATGTAGAGGGTCAGGCCGTTGCGGAATTTCAGCGGCTGGGCGGGCGCGGCGGCGTTCGCGGGCAGGGCGGCGGTCAGGACGGTGGCCGCGGCGACGACCGCGACGGCGAGGTGGCGCTTGGACATGCGCCTGACCCTAGGGGCCGCGACTTGCAGTTCACTCATGAACGACTGAACGCGGACGCGAGCTCCTCCAGCAGCGCCACCACCCCTTCGGGGCCGTCCACCACGATGTCGGCGCGCTCGGCCAGCTCGGCCACCTCCGCCGACCCGCTGCACACGGTCACCCCGGGCAGCCCGGATACGCGTACGGCCTCGAATGCGGCCAGATCCCCCAGATCGTCGCCGGCGAAGAGGACGGACCTGGCCGCCCGCTCGGCCAGGAACAGGCTGAGCGCGTGCCCCTTGTCCATGCCCGGCGGCCGGAGCTCCAGCACCATGCGGCCGGGCTCGACCACCAGCCCGTGCTTGTCGGCCAGCCGCGCCAGCGGCTCGCGCAGGGCGTCCAGCGCGCCTTCCGAGTCGGGGCTGCGCCTGGTGTGCACCGCCACGGCCCGGCCCTTGTCCTCGATCGTCACGCCCTCCAGCTCGAGCTCCTCGAGCAACAGCTGCAGCTCCGCCTCGGCCCGTGGCACGCCCGGTGGGGGCGGCGGTGCGGAGATCCGGCCGTTCTCCCAGCGCTCGAAGCCGTAGTGTCCGAGTATGACCAGCCCGGGCACCTCGGCCAGCCCCGGCCCCAGCTCCAGTGCGGTGGCCGGGGGGCGGCCCGTCACGATGGCGACGGCCAGGACGTGCGCGCCCAGCTCGGCGAGGACCGCGGGCGCCTTCGGGTGGATCACGGCGGCGGCGGGATCGGCAACGATGGGCGACAGCGTCCCGTCGAAGTCCAGCCCGATCACGGCGCCCGCCGGATCCTTCAAGATCGCTTCCATTCCAGGGATGTTCCTCACGCGGCTGCCGTACCCAGCCGGTCAGGGGCGCATGCCAAGCCTTCTTGCCGCGCGGTCGCGCTGGCGGGTCGAGCGCAACCTGCGCAGCCGCTTGACCAGCATGGGATCCTGCTCGAGCGCCTCCGGCCTGTCGATCAATTCGCCGAGCAGCTGGTAGTACCGCGTGGCGGAGAACCCGAAGGTCTCCTTGATGGCCTGCTCCTTCGCACCCGCGTGGCGCCACCATTGGCGCTCGAAGGCGAGGAGCTCGAGATCGCGTTCTGTCAGGGGATGGTGGGACGGTTCCTGGGCAGCATTGTCACCGCTGAGCGGTGCTCCCATGGTGTCCTCCTCGAAAGGGGCGTGCGACGATCTCGTCACACGCACGCGGCCCGAGCCAATCGTAATGTGCGGAGTGCGGCTGTTCACGGCGGATTGAGAGACGTACAGTCACCAAATGTGACCTCAGTAATCACCCTCCTCACCGACTATGGGCTCGAAGACGGCTATGTGGCGGCATGTCATGGCGTGATTGCCGGGATCGCCCCGCAGGCGCGGGTGATCGACGTGTGTCACCTGATTCCTTCCGGGGATGTGCGGCGCGGCGCGGCGGTTCTCGCCCAGACCATCCCGTATCTGCCGGCCGGCATTCACATCGGCGCGGTCGATCCCGGCACGGGTGGCGCCAGGCGCGCGGTGGCGGTCGATGCCGGCGACCGGGTGTTCATCGGCCCGGACAACGGGCTGCTGTCGTGGGCCGTGCACGCCAGCGGTGGTGCGCGGGCCGCGTACGAGCTCAGCAACGAGGAGCACTTCCTGCGGCCGGTCTCGCCGACCTTCCACGGGCGTGATGTGTTCGCGCCGGTCGCGGGGCGGCTGTGCCGAGCTCCGTCGGGCTCCGGCGGGCTGCGGCTCGCGGATCTGGGGCCCGAGGTGCCGGTCGACCGGCTGGTGACGCTGCCCGAGCCGACGTCGCTGCTGCGCGAGGGGGCGGTGGAGGGCGAGGTGGTCTCGGTCGACCGCTACGGCAACACCCAGCTCTCGATCGCGGCCGGGGATCTGCAGGCGCTAGGGGTCCGGGTGGGCGACACGCTCGGGGTGTGGCTGGGGCGGCGGCAGTTGTCGCTGCCGTTCCGGGAGACGTACGCGGCGGTGCCGCCGGGCGAGTTGGTGGCGTTCGCGGACTCGGCCGGGTTGATCGCGATCGCCATCAATTCAGGCGATGCGGCGCAGCGGCTGGGGCTCCCACCGGGGGCGCATGTCCGACTTTCGCCCACTCGATAGGACGAAAGCGACAGATAGGAATTACTCCTCGTATCGGTCTGTTTACCGAAGCGTCGCATGCGATGGGCAGTCGCGTGCCAGAATGCACATCGGCGTCCCCTCCTTCCCGCTCGAGGTTGACGTGTACGACCTGCCCGATGTGCCGCCCTCCCCCATGTCCCTTCTCCCACCCATGCCGCCCCGCCCGCCCGCGCCCCGCCTCAGCGACGCCGCACGGGCACTGACCCGATGAACAGGATCATCGTCCCCGTTCTGCTCGCCGCGCTCGTGGTCGGGGTCGCCGCGCCGAGCGCCTCTGACGACATGGGCGAGGCCGCGCGCGCCGGTCAATGGCAACTGGACGCGCTGCGCCTGCCCGAGGCATGGCGGGCGAGCAAGGGCGCCGGCGTGCTGGTCGCCGTGCTCGACACCGGCGTCAACGGCCGCCACCCAGATCTGGAGGGCGCCGTGGTCCAGGGGCCCGACCTGACCGGCGCGGGCCGCAGCACGGGACTCTGGGGCCGGCACGGGACCGCCATGGCCAGCCTGATCGCCGGGCGCGGGCACGGCGACCGGCACGGCGTCATCGGCGTGGCGCCCGCGGCCAAGGTGTTGTCCATCAGGGTCACGCTGGAGAACGGCGACCCGCTGCGCCGCAAACAATCCTCCGGCGGGCGCCACGCGCTGGCCAAGGGCATCCGCTACGCGGCCGACCACGGCGCCGAAGTCATCAGCATGTCCCTGGGCGGCGGGAGCGGCGCGTGGGAGGGATCGGCCGACGAGGAGGAGGCCGTCAGGTACGCGATCGGCAAGGGCGCAGTGCTGGTCGCCTCGTCGGGCAACGACGGCGAGACGGCCAACAGGAAGAACTTCCCCGCCGCCTATCCCGGGGTGATCGCCGTGGGTGCGGTGGACCGGCGGCTCAAGGTGACGGGCTTCTCCAACCGGCAGGACTACTTGTCCGTGGTCGCGCCCGGCACGCAGATCGTCACGGCCGACGGCGGCGACTCGTACGTGGTCGGCGACGGCACCAGCTCGGCGGCGGCCATGGTGGCGGGGATCGCGGCCCTGATCAAATCCGCCTATCCCGATATGTCGCCCTACCACGTGCGCACGGCCATCGAACTCGGCGTCCTGAAGCGGCCGACGGCCGGCTACAGCCGCACCTACGGGCACGGGGTGGCCAACGCGCTGTTTGCCCTACGCGCTGCCGAACAGCTGTCCACGCCCGCGCGCCCGCCTGCCCCCTCCATCGCGGCCGCCCCCGGCCCACCGTCCAGGGCGGCGGTGGTGGCGGGCATGCTGGCGCTGGTGGCGGCGATGGCGGTCTGGGTGCTGGCGACACATCGGGGGCACGGAAGGGATGTAACCTAGCAAGCGCTTGTGTGATACTCCGGCTATGACGCATGCGATCGAGGGCTGGTTCGCCGTCGACGCCGACGGGGTCTTCCTGCTGGGCACCCGGTGCACGGCCTGCGGCACCGTCTGCTTCCCGCCCTCCCCCCACGGGTTCTGCCCCAATCCGCGCTGCGAGGGCGAGGAGATGGAGGTGACCAGGCTGCCGCGGCGCGGGCGCGTCTGGTCGTACACGAACGCCTGCTATCCGCCGCCGGCGCCGTTCGTGGCGGCGGAGCCGTACGAGCCGGTCACGCTGGCCGCGGTGGAGCTGGACGGGGCGGGCATCGTGGTGCTCGGACAGGTCGCCGGCCTCACAGTGGATCAGCTCGAGGTCGGAATGGAGCTGGAGCTCACCAGCGGGCCGCTGGCCGACGGGCCGCTGGTGTGGATGTGGAGGCGGGTGTCGTGACCGAGCGGAGCGAGGGAACCAATAGACACGGCAGTGTGGTGGTGCTGGGCACGGGCATGCACCCGTGGGGCAAGTGGGGGCGCTCCTTCCTGGAGTACGGCGTCGCCGCCGCCCGCGCCGCGCTGCGCGACGCCGGGATCGCGTGGACGGACGTGGAGTACGTGGTCGGGGCGGACACGATCAGGAACGGCTACCCGGGCTTCGTCGCCGGCGCCTCCTACGCCCAGGCACTCGGCTGGACGGGGGCGCGGATCGCCTCCTGCTACGCGGCCTGCGCGTCGGGAGCCCAGGCCCTGGACATCGCCCGTACCCGGATCTTGGCCGGCCTCTGCGACGTCGCCCTGGTGGTGGGGGCCGACTCGACCCCCAAGGGCTTCTTCAAGCCGGTCGGCGGCGATCGCCCCGACGACCCGGACTGGCTGAGATTCCGCCTCCTGGGCGCCACGAACCCCGCCTATTTCGGCCTCTACGCGCGCAGACGCATGGCCTTGTACGGCTCCACGCCCGATGACTTCGCCGCCGTCAAGGTCAAGAACGCCCGCGCCGGATCGCTCAACCCCATGGCCCGCTACCGCAAGCCCGTCACCGCCGAGGAGGTGCTCGCCTCCCCCATGGTGGCCGACCCGCTGCACCTCATGGACATCTGCGCCACCTCGGACGGGGGCGCGGCGGTGGTGCTGGCCTCGGAGTCGTACGCCCGCCGCCGCGGTGTCCGGGACCTCGTCTTCCTGTCCGCGGTCTCCACCGTCACGCCCACCTTCCCCAACACGGTCCTGGAGCTGCCGAACTTCGCCACCGACTCCTGCGCGGCCGTACCGGCGCCTGAGAGGCCGTTCCGGGCGGCGATCGCGTACGCGGCGTACGAGGAGGCGGGGGTGGGTCCGGAGGACCTTTCGCTGGCCGAGGTCTACGACCTGTCGACGGCGCTGGAGCTCGACTGGATGGAGGACCTCGGGCTGTGTCCGCCTGGGGAGGCGGACAAGCTGCTCCGCGAGGGCGACACTGCGCTGGGGGGCCGCATCCCGGTCAACCCGTCGGGCGGCCTGGCCTCCTTCGGCGAGGCGATCCCCGCCCAGGCCATCGCCCAGCTCTGCGAGCTGACGACCCAGCTACGGGGGCGCGCGGGCCCCCGCCAGGTCCCGGCCCCCCGCACCGCCCTGGCCGCCAACCAGGGTCTCTTCGGCCACGGCTCCGCCCTCATCACCACCCGCTGACGGGGTGGTCACGGCACACGGCACCATCCACGCCCATGCAGGGCGAAGGGCGGGAAAGGCGAAGGCCCTCCGAAGGTGCAGCTTCGAAGGGCCTTCGTACGACGGAGCGGTCAGCCGATGTGAACCACGTCGTGCGTCTCGGCGAAGTGGCAGGCGCTTTCGTGCCCGGTCCCCGGCCGGATCTGCAACAACGGCTCCTCCTCCGCGCAGATCTCCTGCGCCTTCCAGCACCGCGTCCGGAACCGGCACCCCGACGGCGGGTTGGCCGGCGACGGCGGGTCGCCCTGGAGGATGATCCGCTCACGCTGCTCCCGCCCCTCGGGGTCGGGAACGGGCACGGCCGACAGCAACGCCTGCGTGTACGGATGCGCCGGCTTGTCGTAGATCTCGGCGTCCTTGCCGAGCTCCACGAATTTGCCCAGGTACATCACCCCGACCCGGTCGGAGATGTGCCGGACCACCGACAGGTCGTGCGCGATGAAGATGTACGCCAGATCGAACTCGTTCTGCAGCCGCTCCAGCAGGTTGATCACCTGCGCCTGGATCGACACGTCCAGCGCGGACACCGGCTCGTCGCAGACGATGATCTCAGGCTGGAGCGCCAGCCCTCGGGCGATCCCGATACGCTGCCGCTGACCACCGGAGAACTGGTGCGGATACCGGTTGATGTGATCGGGATTGAGCCCGACCACCTCCAGCAGCTCCTGCACCTTCTTGCGGCGATCGCCCTTCGGCGCCACCTCGGTGTGGATCTCGTACGGCTCCCCGATGATGTCGCCCACGGTCATCCGCGGGTTCAGCGAGGTGTACGGGTCCTGCATGACCATTTGGATGTTGCGGCGCATGCGCTTGAGCTCGCCGCCCTTGGCCCGCCCGATGTCCCTGCCGTTGACCAGCACCGAGCCCGAGGTCGGCCGCTCCAGCGCCATCAGCACCTTGGCCAGGGTGGACTTGCCGCAACCCGACTCGCCCACGATGCCCAGCGTCTCGCCCTTGTGCAGGTCGAACGACACCCCGTCGACGGCCTTGATGGCGCCGATCTGCCGCTTGAAGAGGATGCCCTGGGTCAGCGGGAAGTGCTTGACCAGGTCGCGCACCTCGAGGATGCGGTCACCGTTCGCCATCGAGGACCTCCCTCCAGTAGTGGCAGGCGCTGCCGCGCGTGCCGCTGATCTGATAGAGCGGGGGGCTGTCGGTCACGCAGTTGTCCTGCCGGTAAGGGCACCGGGGGTGGAACGCGCAGCCGGTAGGCAGTTCGAGCAGGTTGGGCGGCAGCCCCTTGATGGCGTACAGGTCCTGGCCCTTGAGGTCGACCCGGGGGATCGACTCCAGCAGCCCCTTCGTGTACGGATGCGCGGGAGAGCGGTAGATGTCGTGGACGGGGGCGTTCTCCACGATGCGCCCTGCGTACATGACGGAGATCTTGTCGGCCACGTCCGCGACGACGCCCAGGTCGTGCGTGATCAGGATGAGGCCCATCTGGCTCTCGCGCTGCAGCTCGGCCAGCAGCTCCATGATCTGCGCCTGGACCGTCACGTCGAGCGCCGTGGTCGGCTCGTCGGCGATGAGCACCTCGGGGTCCAGCGCGATCGACATCGCGATCATGATGCGCTGCCGCATGCCGCCGGAGAACTGGTGCGGGTAGTCGTTGACGCGCTGCCTGGCGGCAGGGATGCGGACCCGGTCCATCAGCTCGATGGCCCGCCTCATGGAGTCGCTCTTGGACATGCCACGGTGCACCCGGAACATCTCGCTGATCTGCCAGCCCACGGTGAACACCGGGTTGAGCGCCGAGAGCGCGTCCTGGAAGATCATCGCGATGCGCTGGCCGCGCACCTGCGTACGGGCCTCCTCCGACAGCTTCAGCAGGTTGGTGCCCCTGAAGCGGATCTCCCCCATGGGGATGTACGCGGGCGGCATGTCCAAGATGCCCATGATCGCCTGAGCGGTCACGGACTTGCCGGAGCCCGACTCGCCCAGCACCGCCAGCGTCTCGCCGGGGTTCACGGAGTAGCTCACGCCGTTAACGGCCCGCACGATGCCGGCACGGGTGCGGAACTCCACGTGCAGGTTGTCGACGGCGAGCAGCGGCTGGTCGCCGTACCCTCCCTCGGTCGGCAACACATCCGGTGACGTTCCTTTCACTGATCCCCCCTTCTACCTGAGCTTCGGGTCGAGCGCGTCGCGCACGGCGTCGCCCAGCATGATGAACGCGAGCACGGTGATGCTCAGGAAGACGGCCGGGAAGATCAGCGGCAGCGGCGCCTCGAGGAACCTGCGCTGCGCGTCCGCGATCATCAGACCCCAGGAGATCTCCGGCGGCTGCACGCCCACGCCCAGGTAGGACAGCGCGGCCTCGGCCGCGATGAACCCGCCGAGGTTGATCGTCGCGACGACGATCACCGGAGCGAGCGCGTTGGGCAGCAGGTGCCTGAACATGATCCGCACGGGACCCGCGCCGAGCGCCCTGGCCGCGATCACGAAATCTTGGGACTTGGCGGTGATGACCGCCGCTCTCATGATCCGGAACGTCATCGGCCAGCCCAGAAGGGTCAGCGCGAAGACCACCAGCCAGATGCCCAGCCCGCTGTCGCGGAAGGTCGAGCCGATGAGCAGCGCGCCCAGGATGCTGGGGATGGCGAAGAAGATCTCGGTGATGCGCGAGGCCACGCTGTCGGTGGCGCCGCCGAAGAACCCGGCGATCAGTCCCAGCAGGCCGCCGATGATGGCCGCGAAGACCGAGGTGCTGATGCCGATCTTGAGCGAGTTGGCCGCGCCGTAGATGGTGCGGGCGTACAGGTCGCAGCCCAGGTTGTCGCGGCCGAACGGATGTCCGGCGCTGGGCAGCTGCCTGGCGGTGGCCAGCTCGCAGGTCCTGGCGTTGAACGGGTCGACCGAGCTGAACAGCGACGGCACGATCGCCATCACCACCAGCACGGCGATGATGCACAGCGAAGCGATGAAGATGGGCCGGCGCCGCAGGTCGTACCAGGCGTCCGTCCACAGGCTGGCCGGCTTGGACGCCTTGGTCTTCTCCTGCGGATTCCTGATGAGACTTTCCTCTGGGGCGATTACGGGCCCGCCCGGCCGACTGTCACTCATAGCGGATCCTCGGGTCGAGCACTGCGTACATCACGTCCACGGCGAGGTTGGCCAAGATGTAGATCAGCACCAGGATGGTCACGATGCCGACGACCACCGGTTGCTCTCGGAGATACACCGAATTGAAGAGCTGGAGGCCGATGCCCGGCAGGTTGAAGATTCTCTCGGTGATGACCGCCCCGCCCATGAGGTTGCCGAGGTCCGCGCCCAAGAACGTGATGAGCGGGATCAGCGCGTTGCGCAGGGCGTGCCTGCCGACGACCCGCCGCCGTGGCAGCCCCTTGGCGGTGGCCGTTCTGATGAAGTCGGCCCGCAGTGTCTCCGCCAGACTGGTTCTGGTGAGACGGGTGAGATAGGCGATCGACACGCCGGCGAGCACGAAGCCGGGCAGCAGGTAGCTGCGCAGGCCGTTGGAGATGCCCGCGATCGGGAAGATGTCGAGTCCCGTCCATTGCTTCAGCTTCACGCCGAGGATGAACTGCAGGATGAAGCCGGACACCAGGGTCGGCACCGAGATCAGCAGCAGCGTCGAAGCGAGGATCATGGTGTCGATGGCCGTGCCGCGGCGCAGCGCCGCCCACAATCCCAGGCCGACGCCGATGAGCGCCTCGATCATCAACGCGGTGATGGCCAAGTTGATCGTGACCTGGAACTTGCCGGCCATGATCTGGGACACGGGCACGTCGGCGAAGGTGACGCCGAAGTCGGCCCGGAAAAGCACTCCGCTGATGTAGTGCCAGTATTGGAGCAACAGCGGATCATTGAGGTGGTACTGCTCGCGAAGGATCGCGACGATGTTGGGGTCCGCCCGCTTCTCGCCCGCCAGCGCCGCGATGGGATCACCAGGCAGCGCGAAGACGATGGAGAAGATCAGCAGGGTGGCACCCAACAACACGGGGATCGACTGGAGCAGACGTCGGATGATGTAACGGCCCATTTAAGCCTCCCGTACATGCGAAGAAGGCCACCCCTCGACCTTATTGGTTCCGGCCGAAGAGCCGCCTCCTCGCTAACCCCTGCTGGGGCGGGCGCGGCGCCCGCGCCCGCCCCAGGGAACGACCGTCAGACCTTCTCGACGTCGGCCCACTCAACCTGGTTGAGCAGGTTGATCTTGACGTTCTTGACCTTCGTGGAGTAGCCGGAGTTGTTCCGGTAGAAGTACACGGGGATGTACGGCAGTTCCTCGTTCAGGATGTCGTCGGCCTGCTGGTAGAACTTCAGGCCCTCTTCGACCGTAGCGGCCTGGTCACCCTGGGAGATCAGGTCGTCGAACTTCTTGTTGGAGTACCCGCCGTAGTTCGAGCCGGTCGCGCGGGCGCCGCTGCTGAAGATCGGCGACAGGTAGTTCTCCGCCGACGGGTAGTCGATGGCCCAGCCCATGCGGAACAGGCCCTTGTACGTCTTGGCGTCCAGCTCGTCCAGGATGCTGGCGAACTTCTCGAACGGCTTGGCCTGGGCGTCGATCCCCAGGTTGGCGCGCAGGTTGTTCGCGACGGCCTCGATCCACTCCTTGTGCGGACCGTCGGCGTTGTAGCCGATCTCGAGCTTCGCGGGGCCGCCGGCTTCCTCGTACAGCTTCTTGGCCTCGGCCGGGTTGTACGTGCAGGCCTTGCAGGCGCCCTGGCGGTAGCCGGCGATGGCCGGGTTGATGAAGTCGTCGGCCGGCGCGCGGGTGCCGGAGAAGACCGTCTCGGCGATGGTCTTCCTGTCGATGGCCATCGAGATGGCCTTGCGAACGTCGACCTTGTTCAGCTCGGGGTTGTAGGCGAGCGGAACGCCGATGTAGCCGACGCCGGCGTCCGGCTGGTCCTGGTACCGCTCGCCGAGGGTGGACTTGGCGGTGGAGATGGCCGCCGGGCCCAGCGAGTCGTGGATGTCAAGGTTGTCGGCCTGAAGGTCGTTGAACGCGACGTCCGAGTCGGTGTAGAGCTTGAACTGGAGCTTGGTCCAGTTCTTCGGCTTCCTACCCGGGTACTTGTCGTAGACCGTCATATCGATGGTCTGGTCAGTGCCCTTCTTGTAGGGCTTGTCCATCTTGAACAGACCCTGGCCTATGGGCTGCTCACCATACGCCTGCGTCACCTTGCCGTCGGGGCCGAAGGCGGCCTTGGGCAGCGGGTAGAAGGCGGTGTAGCCGAGCATGACCTTGAACTGCGAGAACGGCGACGTGAGGGTGACCTTCAGCGTCGTGTCGTCGACGGCCTCGAGGCCCTTCATGGTCTTGGTGGTGACCGTCTTGCCCTCGCCGGGGTTCAGATCGGCGAAGCCGTCGACGCGGCCGAAGAAGTAGCCGGCGCTCTGCGCGTTCTCCTGGTTGGCCGCGTAGTTCCACGCGTCCACGTAGTTCTGGGCGATGAGGGGCTCGCCATTGTGCCAGGTGAATCCGGACTTCAGCTTGATCGTCCAGACCTTCTGGTCATCGCTCGTGATCGACTCGGCTGCGGCCTCGACGGCGTTCTTGTTCTCGTCGTAGGCGACAAGCGGCTCGAACAGCGCGGCAAGGGTCTCGGAGCCCTCGGTCTCAGTGGTGTTCGACGGCACAAGAAGCTCCTGGGGTTCCCCGAGCTCCATGCGGACCGGCGTTTCTGCGGAGCCGCCACCCGCGGCAGTGCCGCCGTTGTCCGAGGCACCGCCGCCACACGCGGCAACCGCGAGGGCGAGCAGCGCGGTACCGGCGACGATCTGTGCGCCCTTAGTAACACGCATAGTGAAAGAAATTCCTCCCTCTACAGTGGGCGTACAGCACTGAGCTGCGGTGGTGTGCGCAGCCTGACGGGAGAGTCCTGGTATCTCCCCCGGGTTTGGCTGACATGGTCAAGCCAGCTGAACGCCCTGCCAGTCGATCGCGACTATCCCTTACTACTTGCCACCAGCGAGTCTCTGGCGCGTTGCAGTTCGGTCACACGTGCGCCTATCCAACGTCACAGACATTCGGCGCGATCGGCTCTAAAGCGTACAAGCTTCAGCAATCGGTCAAGTCTGGACATGAACAGTCGATGAAAATTACCCCCTACACGGCAGTGCTCGCGCCTTGCCACCACACCGTGCCCCCGCTGGGCTACGGTTGAGCAGGTCTTGACGACGCCTTGGAACCCAGCGTCCCAAAGCTCCGTCCAACTGACTGTCGCCGTCCCGTGCGACAGGCACCCCACCGACCGGGATCCAATAGAGTCCTTGCCATGAGCCAGCCGGAATCCGCTGTCGCGGACGCCCAGGCGGGCGGCCGAAGCGGGCAGGAGCCGCTGGCCAAGCTCGCCAAGCGATATGGGCTTCGCCGTGCCATCGCGCGGCCGAGGTTCCCTGTCTACCTGCGCCAGCTGTGGCAGCGGAGACATTTCATCCTGACGTACGCGACCTCACGCAACGTCACGAAATACTCCAATTCGGCCCTGGGCCAGCTGTGGCAGGTGCTGACTCCCCTGCTCAACGCCGCGATCTACTTCCTGATGTTCGGCCTCATCCTGGGCGGCAGCAAGAACATCGAGAACTACCCGGCGTTCCTGCTGACCGGGATGTTCATCTTCACCTACACGCAGCGGACCGTCACCGCGGGCGCCAAGTCGATCTCGGGCAACCTCTCGATGATCCGGGCCCTTCACTTCCCGCGCGCCTCTCTGCCGCTTGCCTACACGATCCAGGAGCTCCAGCAGCTCGCCATCTCCATGGGCGTGCTCTTCACCCTCGTGGTCGCCACCGGGGAGTGGCCGACCTTCTACTGGCTCATGATCCCGGTGGTGCTGCTCCTGCAGACGCTGTTCAACGTCGGAGCCGGTCTGGTCATGGCCAGGCTGGGCGCCTCGCTGCGCGACCTCAACCAGCTGCTGCCGTTCATCACGCGCACCTGGCTCTACGCGTCGGGTGTCTTCTTCTCGATCCAGGACAAGGTCGTCGGTTCTGCGGGCCTACCCCAGTGGGTAGCCGATCTGATGTACCTCAATCCCGCAGCTTCCTACATCGAATGGATGCGCGAGATCCTGATCAAGACGCACAATCCCGGGTACGGTCACCACCCGCCGACGATGGTGTTGGTGTCTTGCGTATTCTGGGCGGTGTTCGCTCTCGGCTTCGGCTTCTGGTACTTCTGGCGGTCCGAGGAGAGGTACGGGCGTGGCTGAACTGACCAAGGAGCTGTCACAGGTGATGGGCGAGAAGCCCGCCGTCCCCGGCAAGGACGTGAGGGTGCATCCCAACCCGGAACCCTCGGGCAAACGGCCGCTCGACGTCCCCACGGGCACTCCCACCGTCATCGTCGACGACCTCCACATCGTCTACCGCGTCTACGGCGCGGCCTCGGACACCGAGAAGGGCAACGCGGTCAACGCCCTCACGCGCATTCTGAGGCGCCAGGGCCGCCCGCAGATGAAAGAAGTCCACGCGGTCAAGGGCGTCACCTTCGTGGCCTACCACGGCGACGCCATCGGCATCGTGGGCCGCAACGGCTCGGGCAAGTCCACGCTGCTGCGCGCCATCGCGGGCCTGCTGCCGCCGCACGAGGGCGCCGTCTACACCGACGGCCAGCCCTCGCTGCTGGGCGTCAACGCGGCCCTCATGCGCGAGCTGACCGGCGAGCGCAATATCGTGCTCGGCTGCTACGCCATGGGCATGACCCCGGCCGAGGTCCGGGAGAAATACCAGGAGATCGTCGACTTCTCCGGCATCGATGAGTTCGTCCAGCTGCCCATGTCCACCTACTCCTCCGGCATGGGCGCCCGCCTGCGCTTCGCCATCTCCTCCGCCAAGACCCACGACGTCCTGCTCATCGACGAGGCCCTGGCCACCGGAGACCGCGAGTTCCGCAAGAAGAGCGAGGAACGCATCCGCCAGATCCGGGAGTCGGCCGGCACCGTCTTCCTCGTGGCCCACGACCTCAGGGTCATCGAGGAGACCTGCAACCGCGTGATCTGGCTGCACAAGGGCAAGATCAAAATGGACGGCGACCCGAAGGAAGTCATCGCCGCCTACAACAAAGGCTGACCGGATATTTTGATCATCGCTTGACCCGGCGCCACAACCCCCACCCGCCGCATTTCCGCTGATGGCCCTCCGGGGACACGCCCCCTGACACAGTCGACAAGCCCATCCTTTACGCGCTGCCGTGGCTCCCTACCACCGCACTTCGGCTGATGGCCCTCCAGGGGAACGGCCTCTGACCCTTCACCGGCTGAGCGCCGCTACGCGAGCCCACGTGGACCGGCTCCATGGTTCGGCTTACCTCCGGCCGTTCGATCTCGTGTGCGAAACCAGCGTGGCTCTAGGGACAAAAGACTGACATCGGGGGTGGCGTTCCGATAGGATTCGAACGTCGTTTCGATCCGAGGATCGGTGATGGAGTGGGGGCGCGCGATGGGAGAGCTTTCGGCCGCGATCGACCACCTGGCCACCGAGGAGGTGTCCGAGATTCCGCGGATGCAGCTCGCTGAGCAGCTCCTCGAGCTGCACTGGCAGATGGCCAGACTGCAAGCACAAATAGCCCGCCGCACAGGCGTCCGCCTACCCTGAGCCGACGGCAGGGGCGTTGGAGCCCTGGGCCGACGGGCGTTGGAGCCACAGGCGGCCTACGCCTCAGGCCTTGAGCGGCTGACGCCTTGAGCCTTAGGGGGCCAACAATGCGCTCCGTAACGGCGCTCAGCCGGTGAAGGGTCAGAGGCCGTGTCCCTGGAGGGCGCTCAACCGGAGTGCGGCGGGTGGGAAGCCACGGCAGCGCGTAAAGGATGGGCTTGATTTGAGGGTCCTCGCCGGAAGCGCCGGCCACGGCGGCGAAGAAGGCGGGCAAGGGAAAGTGAGAAGGAAGCGCATAAGCGAAGTGGAGAGTGGCGTGTGCCGCGCCGCCACCCTGCGAGAAGAACGGCGCGGCACACGAGACCGGCTATTTGATCACCGCCATACCCGGTTCCCGAGCGTTGGCACCTAGGACGCCCGCGAACCGCCATGCCGGCTCTCGGTCAGCCGCTCTCCGCCTGCACCTCGCGTCTAGTCGTGAACCCAGGAGTCCTGCACCGAGCTAGTCAGCGCGTTGGAGCTCCACCCGAGAGCGGTCATCAGTTCGCCGTAGGAGCCGGTGGCCCCGGGCAGCATCTCGACGACCGGGGCGACCTCGGCGGGGGCGACTTGCCCGACCATCGTGGGCAGCTCGCCGGTCGTGAGGCCGGGCAGCGCGTTCCTGGCCGCCTCTGCGAGGCCGGCCAGCGTGGATTCGCTGGTCAGGACCTCGAAGCCCTTCAGAGCGCCGTTCATGGTGTCGGCGGCGGTCGTCTCGCCCTGGCTCTGCCTGGCGGTCTCGACCGACGAAGTCGCCGGCTGCGCCAGGCGGGATGCGCCCGACAGGCCGGGCAGGGACTTGGTCACGCCGCCCCCGCCGAGCGGCTGCTGGCCTGCGATGGGCGACAGCTCGGGCAGCGGTCCGCCGAGGCGGGTGACGTCCTCGGCCGCGTTCGGACCGCCGACGCCGCCCCCGCCCTGAGTCGCGATGGCGGCGTCGCGCTGCGCCTCGGTCAGCTGGCCGGCGTCGGGCGCCGACTGAGCAGCGGACTTGGCCTTGGTGACGCCGCCGAGCAGCCCGCCGAGCAGGCCACCGCCGGTGACCCCGCTCAGGAGACCGCCGAGCGGACTGCCTGCCAGATTGGTGACGTCGCCCAGGCCACCGGTGGGAGCGTACCTGGCGGTGTTGTATTGGACTTCCGCTTGAGCTGGCACGGCCAAAGCCGCCGCCAAGCCGAATGCTGTGACGGCGACCGCCGCCTTGACTAGTCGATTCATGTTGCCTTCCCGGCTCGTGATCGATCGCTCTCGAATGCGGTGGAAATGCGAATCGATAACCCCCGTATGCCGCGGCGTACACGCTATGGGCACCACACGGAGCGTGGCATCGCGGCTGAGCTACGCCAGCAGTTCTATCACTCGCGGTG
Organism: Nonomuraea sp. 3N208; assembly: GCF_052245935.1. NCBI lineage: Bacteria > Bacillati > Actinomycetota > Actinomycetes > Streptosporangiales > Streptosporangiaceae > Nonomuraea > Nonomuraea sp. 3N208. The sequence continues at coordinate 221,992 of NZ_JBQQBR010000016.1, forward strand.
ATCGGCCGCAGGCGCATGAATGCCCATGTAACTGGGGTTTGCAGCCTGGTTACCCAGTAAGGGGGGAGCGTTGATCGGAAGACAAAACGGGAATAGGAGGGTCTTATTTCCGATATAGCGCAGGCGATTGATGCGTCCGCGGGAAGCCGCGGACGCATCCCCCGGTCCGTGCACAATGGGTCGCTAAAACAATTGTGCCGGACCGGGGGCGCGGGTTTTCCGGTCGCGTGGACGCGCGGGACCGGTCAGACCGGCAGGAGTGCTTCGGCCGGCTCGAACGGAAAACGATCGGCGAAGGCCGGACGCAGATCCGTCAGCCAGACCGCCGTCGGGTCGTAGCGCGCGAAGAACGGCCGCCCCACGAGGGAGGGGTCGCGCGCCTGGATGAAGTGGAGCATGAAGACCTGCTCCCCGGCGATTTCCGTGACGCCGTCGACGCACACCTTGCCGGGCGTGGCCGACATGGACGGGCCCCGGACCGTGCGGCAGAGCCCGGACACCGTCGAGTAAGCATCCCGGAAGATCTCGTAGGCGCGCGCCAGTGGAACAGCGAAGTAATCCTGTGGCCCGGTGTCGCGTTCGACGAACATGTAGTAGGGGATCATCCCCATTCTGAGCTGCCGCCGCCACATGGAGGACCACACGGCGGGATCGTCGTTGATGGATCTGATCAGCGGCGCCTGGGTCCTGATCGTGGCGCCGCTGCCGAGAATACGCTTGACCGCTGATTCGACCAGCGGCGACTCCAGCTCGCGCGGGTGCGAGAAGTGGGCCATGAACGCGAGGTTCTTACCCGCGTTCACCACCTCCTCGAACAGGCCGAGCGTGGCGTCCGCGTCGGGGTCGGTGGTGAAACGCTGCGGCCAGTAGGCCAGCGCCTTGGTGCCGATCCTGATCGACTCCAGCTGCTCGAGTTGGAGCAGCGGGTCGATATATCGCCTGATGACGGACTCGCCCATGATCATGGCGTCGCCGCCGGTGATCAGGACGCTGGTGACCTCCGGATGATGGCGAATATAGGACACCAGCTGGCCGATGTCGTCGGAGGCGAACTTCAGGTCCGCGTCACCGACGAACTGCGCCCATCGGAAGCAGTAGGTGCAGTAGGCGTGACAGGTCTGCCCCTGCTTGGGGAAGAACAGCACGGTCTCGTCATATTTATGCTGCATGCCGGGCACGGGCTCGTCGTCCATCTTCGGAACGTTGAGCTCCTTCTGGCCCGCGGGGTGCGGGTTGAGCTGCGCGCGTACCCGATTCGCTTCGGCCTGGATCTCGGCGTTGGGCGCTTCGGCCTTCAGCAGATCGGCCAGCCTGGCGACGTCAGCAGCGGGAAGCATGTCCTCCTGAGGGAAGACGAGCCGGTAGATGGGGTCGTCGGGCGCTGCCGACCAATCTATGAGTTCATCCACGACATAGGCGTTCGTCCGGAAGGGCAGCACCGTGGCCACGGCGCGAACCTTCAGCCGCTCCTCGTCGCCGAGCCCCGCACGCTGGAGGAGCTCGTCGAGGTGCTTGGACGTGTACGCCTTGAAGCGTCGTGTGCCAGCTTGGTTCAAGATCACTAGGCCTTTCCCATCTTTTTTGTTCGATCGGGTGTAAACCTCACGACCCTGTCGCGCGTCTACGGTCCTTAATACCCGGACGCTCCTCGCCGCGTCAGCGGTTCCGCTGGCCTCCAAGTTTTCCTTCAGGTTCACGGAAAGGATCAGCGTTCGGTTCACGATACTCGCGACATATCGCGATTTGGCCTACACTGACTCTTCGTGACCGACGATCCGGACCTGCGCGCCTCGGACGGCGACCGCGACCGCGTGGCCGCTGTGCTGAGCGAGGCGCTCGCCACAGGAAGACTGACCAGCGTCGAGCACGCGGACCGCCTGGACATCGCCTACACGGCGAAGACCGTCGGCGAGCTCGTCCCCCTGACCCGGGACCTGCCCGAGGTGTCCGCATCCAGCGTGCCGGTCGCCATCGAGCGGCAGATGATTGACTCGAAGTTCAGCAAGATCGTACGCAAGGGCCGCTGGGTGGCTTCCCGCAATACCAAGCTCACCGCGCGCTTCGGGGCGCTCATCATCGACCTTTCGGACGCCGTGCTGCCCGGGCGGGAGATCACGATCGAGACGAACGCCTGGTTCAGCAAGCTCATCGTGCGGGTTCCCGACAACGCCCACGTGATCGACGAAGGGGGATCGATGTTCGGCAAGCGCAATGTTACCGGCGGGTCCCATGCGGATGGGCCGTTGATCCGGGTGACGGGAAAGTCCATGTTCTCGAAGGTGATCGTCTCCCGCAGCAAGGACGACTGGAACCTGCATTGAACGGCGCACTTCGGCTGATTGCCCTCCGGGGGAACGGCCTCTGACCTTCACCGGCGGGCCGCCGATACGGCGCGTCTTCTTGACCCCCTAAGAGTATGAACTGTTGCATGCGCTCGCTATGCGAACCTATGGCTACCCGTAGAACTGTGGGTTTCTCTGGGCCGATCGGTTGCGACTGAAGGTAATCGGACGGTAATGTTCAGTCACAGCCGGGTGCCTGACTGGCGCCCGGTTCCCGCCCCCAGTGGTGTCCCCACCACCGGGACAGCGTCCGGCGGGGCGGTGGCCCAAGAGCCGCACTCCCTCCAGGGATGCGGAGTCAGGCCCCGACAACGCGGTTCTCAGCCACGGTCCGCCCGGCTCGCCGGACGGACGCGGCATCGGCTTCCACCTGATCGCTTCCCCGGCCTCGGCCGGCATGCGACGAGGCTACGCTGATGTCCGTTTTACTCACGTAAACACAGAGATCCGAAGACGCTGACATGTCGGCCATCCACCGCGTGCGCATTCGTCCCTTGCCCCGCCCGGCAGGAGGTTCCCGTTCAGTCCAATAAGAGGGTGGGACTGGAAGGGGCGATGGCGGGAACCAAGAGGGCCTACCCGCCGGTTAACCTGGCAGCTGCCTCGCCTACGATGCGGACATACCGAGCCCGCGTTCCGGCCAAGCCGTGACGGCGGGCTCGATGCCGTACGAGGTGATCATTGTCCGACAGCAAGCCCATCGCGCTGGACGCCATGGGCGGCGACCACGCACCGCACGAGATCGTGGCGGGCGCGGTGCACGCCGTGCGCGAGCGCGGCCTGCCCATCGTGCTCGTCGGCTCTCCTCGCGTGCTCTACGAGGCGCTCGCCGACCATGACGCCACCAAGGAGGTCCCGATCGTACGGGCCGAGGAGGCTCTGGCGATGGACGAGGGCGCGCTGGCCAGCCTGCGCCGCCCCCGCTCCAGCATCGCGGTCGCCTGCCACCTCGTACGGCGTGGCGACGCCAGCGCGGTGGTGTCGGCCGGCTCCACGGCAGGCATCGTGGCCACTGGCAGACTGCGGCTCAAAGCGCAACAGGGCGTGCAGCGACCCGCCATAGCCGTCGCGCTCCCCACGCTTCCCCTCCCTACCCTGCTCGTGGACGCCGGCGCCAACGCCGAGGTCAAGCCGGAGATGCTGGTGCAGTTCGCCCACCTGGGCACGGCCTACGCCGAACTGGCCCACGGCATCACCCATCCCAAGGTCGGCCTGCTCACGATCGGCGCCGAGGCCGAGAAAGGCAACAAACTCGTCAAGCGCGCCCACGAGCTGCTGCAGGCCTCCCCCGACATCAACTTCGCCGGCAACGTGGAGGGCTACGACCTGCTGACCGGCAAGGTCGAGGTGATCACGACCGACGGTTTCACCGGCAACGTGGCGCTGAAGACTATGGAGGGCGCGGTCCGGTATGCCTTCGCCGAGCTCAGGCACGCGATCGAGGACAGCAGGCTGGCGAGGCTGGGCGCCGCCCTGCAGCGCTCGAAGCTGCGCGAGCTGAGCCGCCGCCTCGACGCGGAGGCGTACGGCGGCGCGGTGCTGCTCGGGCTGAATGGCACGGTCGTCATCGCCCACGGCGCGTCCAAGGCGCCGGCGATCAGCGCGGCCTGCCAGCTCGCGGCCGACCTGTCCACGGAAGGGATCGTGGCCGGGATCGGCGAGAGAATCGCCGCCACGCATCGCTCACACAGACTGTGGTGACACCGTAGTCTTTGAGGCCGATCCACAGATACGGGGGGTTATGTGGACGGGCTCACCTTGACGGTGAATGGGCTCACCTCGGCACAAGTGGCGGTCGCGAAGACCAACCATGTGCCGCGCCGGTCGAGCAGATCGTTCAGCGCGATCATCAGGGCGAACGTCCTCACCCTGTTCAACCTCGTCATCGGCGTGCTCTGGGCGCTGATCCTGATCTTCGGTGAGTGGCAGGACGGCCTGTTCGGGCTGATCATCGTGGCCAACGCGTTGATCGGCATCGTCCAGGAGTTACGTGCCAAGCGCACACTCGACAAGCTTGCGGTGATCAACGAGGCGCCCGTCACGGTTCGGCGGGACGGCAGGGAGCAGGAGATCCAGCCCCACCAGGTCGTGCTCGGCGATCTGATCTTGCTCGGCCCTGGTGACCGCCTGCTGGTCGACGGCGAGATGGTCCGGTCCGACGGACTGGAGGTCGACGAGTCATTGTTGACCGGCGAGGCCGACCCCGTGCACAAGAAGGCGGGCGACCAAGTCCTGTCGGGTAGCTTCGCGGTGGCGGGCTCGGGCGCGTTCGTGGCCACGAAGGTCGGCACCGACGCGTACGCCGTGAAGCTGGCCGAGGAGGCCAGCACGTTCCACCTCGCGCACTCCGAGCTGCGCGCGGGCGTGGCGAACTTCATCAAGTACATCACCTGGCTGGTCATCCCGATCGGCGCCCTGCTGATCTACAGCCAGGTCAACAACTCGGTCGACTTCGGCACCGCGATCACCGGTGCCGTCGCGGGCATCGTGACCATGATCCCCGAGGGGCTGGTGCTGATGACCTCGATCGCGTTCGCGGTCGGCGTCGTACGCCTGGGCCGGATCAAGTGCCTGGTCCAGGAACTGCCCGCAATCGAGGGCCTGGCCAGAGTGGACGTGCTCTGCCTGGACAAGACGGGCACTCTCACCGCCGGCGGCATGGACCTGGACGAGGTGCTGCCGCTGCGCGACGACCAGCCGATCGACGCCGCGCTGGCCGCCCTGTCGCACCTCGACCAGCAGCCGAACGCCACCGCGCGGGCCATCCGGGCACACTACCCCGCCCCCGGCGACGGCTGGACCGCCCGCGACAGCGTGCCGTTCTCCTCGGCACGCAAGTGGAGTGGCGCCGACTTCGGCGAGCGCGGCGCATGGATGCTCGGTGCCCCCGACGTGCTGCTGGACGGCGGCGACGGGTACGACCGGGCCGCCGCGCTGGCCACCACCGGCGCCCGCGTCCTGGCACTCTGCCGCGCCGACCGCCTGCCCGCCGCAACCGGTGGCAGCACGTCCACCGCGACCACCGGCCGCGCATCGACCACCGGCCCCGTGGCGGACGACGGCCCCGCGGCGGACAGCGGGAGCGCGGCAGAAAGCGGGAGCGTGGCGGACAGCGGGAGCGTGGTGCTGGAGGCCGTCGCCCTGGTCACGTTCAAGCAGCGCATCAGGCCCGATGCCTGCGAGACCCTCCGCTACTTCGCCAAGCAGGGCGTGACGATCAAGGTGCTCTCCGGCGACAACCCAGAGGCGGTCTCCGCGATCGCCATCGGGCTGGGCATCCCGGACGCCGACCGTTCGATCGACGCCAGAACCCTCCCTGACGACGACGAGGAGAAGCTGGGCGAGCTGCTGGACTCGCACGCCGTCTTCGGCCGGGTCAGCCCGCAGCAGAAACGCAAGTTCGTCGCCGCGCTGCAAGCCCGCGGCCACACCGTGGCCATGACCGGCGACGGCGTCAACGACGTGCTGGCGCTGAAGGACGCCGACCTGGGCATCGCGATGGGCGCGGGCAGTCCGGCGACCAAGGCGGTCGCGCAAGTGGTGCTCCTGGACGACAAGTTCGCGACGCTGCCGCACGTCGTGGGCGAGGGCCGCCGGGTCCTGGCCAACATCGAACGGGTCTCCAACCTGTTCCTCACCAAGACCTTCTACGCGATCGTGTTATCGCTGGCCGTGGGGGTGGCCGGAGTGATGTTCCCGTTCGCGCCCCGCCACTCGACGCTGACGAACGCCCTGACGATCGGTGTCCCGGCGTTGTTCCTCGCGCTCGCGCCCACGCTCGAGCGTTCCAAGCCCGGGTTCGTGCCCCGGGTGCTGCGTTTCGCCGTGCCGGCGGGGGTGCTGTGCGCGGTGGCGGTGCTCATCTCGTTCTGGGCCGCGCACAGCGGGACCTCCACGCTCGTCGAGGATCAGACGTCCGCGGTGATCACACTGTTCCTCACCACGTGGTGGGTGCTCGTACTGATCGCCAGGCCGCTCAACTGGTGGCGGGTGGTGCTGGTCGGCTGCATGGCGGCGGCGTTCGGGATCGGGTTGACGCTGCCGTTCGTCAGGGCCTTCTTCGCCCTCGAACCGGGCGACATCAGCAACGATCTGACCGCCGTCGGTGTCTCGCTCGTGGCAGCCGCGGCGATCAGCATCGCGGTCAAGGTCGCCGGTACCCTTAGAGCATGACCGACCCGCAGATAGTGCTCACCGAGCGCGTCCAGCAGGCGCTGGCGCACGCGTTCGGCCCGGAGCACGCCGACGCAGACCCGCTGATCCGGCCTTCCCAGTTCGCCGACTTCCAGGCGAACGTCGCGCTGAGCCTGGGCAAGCGACTGCGACGGGCACCGCGGGAGGTCGCCGAGGCGATCAAGGCGGAGCTGTCGGACTTCCCCGGCACGGTCGAGGTCAGCGGGCCCGGCTTCCTCAACATCACACTCGACGACTCATGGATCGCGTCCGAGGCCCAGCAGATGGCGGCCGACCCGCGGCTCGGCGTCGGGATGATCACGCCGTCGCAGACCGTGGTGGTCGACTATTCCGCGCCCAACGCGGCCAAGGAGATGCACGTCGGCCACCTGCGCACCACCATCGTCGGCGACTCGCTTGCCCGCCTGCACGAGCATCTCGGCAACACCGTGATCAGGCAGAACCACCTGGGCGACTGGGGCACGCCGTTCGGCATGCTCATCGAGCACCTGCTCGACATCGGCGAGGAGGCCGCCGTCGCGCAGCTCGAGGCCGGCATGGGGACGGAGTTCTACCAGGCGGCGCGGGTCAAGTTCGACGGCGACGAGGCGTTCAGGCAGCGTGCCCGCTCGCGGGTGACCACGCTGCAGGGCGGCGACCCCACCACGATGCGACTCTGGCACGTCTTCATGGACGCCACCGTGCGCTACTTCAACAAGCTCTACGAGCTCCTCGGGGTCACCCTGACCAACGCCGACATCGCCGGCGAGAGCATGTACAACCCCATGCTGGAGAGAACCTGCGACGACCTGGAGGCGTCCGGGACGGCGGTGATGAGCGAGGGCGCGCTCTGCGTGTTCCCGCCCGGATTCACCGGCTCCGACGACAAGCCGCTGCCGCTCATCATCAGGAAGAGCGACGGCGGTTACGGGTACGCCACCACGGACATGGCGGCCATTCGCTACCGCGTCCACGACCTCAAGGCCGACCGCATCCTCTACGTCGTGGGCAACGAGCAGACGCTGCATTTCAAGATGGTGTTCGCGGCGGCGAAGCTGGCGGGCTGGCTGCCGGACTCCGTCTCGGCCGAGCACATCCAGATCGGCATGATGCTGGGCAAGGACGGGCGCCGGTTCAGGACCCGCTCCGGCGAGTCGGCCAAGCTGATGGACCTGCTGCAGGAGGCCATCGACCGGGCCTCGGCGGCGATCTCCGAGCGGGGCTACGACGAGGCCACCCGGAACGAGATCGCCCGCTACGTCGGCATGGGTGCGGTGAAATATGCCGACTTGTCGGTCAGTCACGACAGCGAGTACGTCCTCGACTTCGACCGCATGCTGTCCTTTACCGGCAACACCGGCCCCTACATTCAGTACGCGACGGCCCGGATCCGCTCCATCTTCCGCAAGGCCGGCATCCAGCCGGCCAATGTGAAGGCCTCCATCGTGCTGGCCGCGCCCGCCGAACGCGCCCTCGGCCTCCACCTGCTGGGCTTTGGCGAGCTGCTCATGCAGATCACCGCCGACTCCGAGCCGCACCGGCTGTGCAACTTCCTGTTCCAGACCGCCAGTCTGTTCAGCACCTTCTTCGAGGAGTGCCCGGTGATCAAGGCGGGCGTCGACCCCGAGACCAGAGACCACCGGCTGGCCTTGTGCGCGCTGACCCTGCGCGTGCTGGAAACCGGACTCGATCTTCTGGGCGTTCCCGTCCCCGAACGCATGTAACCGGCAGTTGCCTTAAAGTCTCCCGTTCCGTGTCGTGGGCGCGCCTCCATCGAGTTGGCGCGCCCCAACGGCTAGGCTTTACGCGGTCATGAACTGAGGCCGACATGGGGGAGTTCTCTGCCTTGAGCACGGACCTGACTGCGAGCCCCCAAGCAGCGACGGAGGTGCATCGTTACGCCGAGGCGCTGCTGGCGCACCTCGCCGCGAACGGCAGCGTGCCGCCCGCCGCGCCGGGATTTCCCGACGTACCCGGCTACTGGCTGCCCTCGGCCATCCAAGCACTGGCCGCCATCCTCGCCGGCGACGACCCGCTGGAGCCGCTGAGCCGGGCGGCCGCCCGCGACCAGCAGCGGACCGCGCTCTTCCTCTGCCTGGCACTCGCGGTGTCCGGGCAGGGCAGCCGCATCCACGCCTCATGGCTGGGCACCGCCTTCGGCGAGCTGTCACTCGACCGGCCGGTCACGCACGGCCAGCGCTCGCTGTGGCTGGCCGCCGCCAGAGGCGCGTACGGCCCCGCCGGCAAGATCTTCGTCCTGCGTAAGCTCGACGCCCTGGCTGTCCAGGAACACGCCGACCCCGAACAGTGGGTCCAGGCGTTGGTCCCCGGCAAGCCGACGGTCGTCGTTCCGCCGTCGCTGGTCGACTTCCCGGAGATGGCCGAGATCCCCGAGCTGGCCCGGCCGTCCATGGCAACTGACCGGCTGTCCAGGATGCGCGGCCGATGCGCGGAGATCACTTCAACCCGGCAGGCCGAGCACGACTCCACCGCTCCGCTGGACAATAGCTCAGGCAGCCCGGCCGTGACCTGGGCAGAGGACGAGCCGCTCGCCGTGCTGCGCTCGCTGATCGGCTCTGGCGGTCCTGAAGGGCCGATGGCCTCGCTCGGCACACACCTGCTCGACGACCTGCGTCCTGGCGCCGACCCGCACCTGGCGGCGATCGCCCTGCACGTGGCGGCGCCGATCCTGCGTGGCGTGGCCGAGGAGCTGGAGGCCGACAGCCGTCTGGAGCCGCCTGCCACACTCACCGTGCCGCTGCTCGGCCACCGCATCCACCTGCGTCCCGAGGGCCCTGACCAGTCCTCGCTCGCCGCGGCGGAGCACTCGATCATGACCGAAGGAGTCGTGCCGCGCCCTCTCCCATGGGCCGCGATTGTGCTGATCGTGACCGGGATCGCCTGCCTTGTCGGAGCGGCGGTGGCCAACAGCCTGCTCGCGGCGGCCGGCGTGACCATGATCGGCCTGGCCGGCTGGCAACTCTGGCAGCGCCGCAAACTGGTCCAAGCGGACGCCCAGTTCGTGGCCGCCCAGGTCAGCGAGCTGAGGGAGCTGGCCGAAGGGGCGGTGTGGGCGCTGCACGCGTACGCTCGCGAAGCGGACGCACGCGCGAAGCAGGCCGCTGACGACGCAACCGAACTGACTCGCCTGATCCGTCGCGGCCCGCGCGCTGCGTGATGGATGGGCCGGCAAGAACCTTGGCCCTGCTCACGAACCGCCGCTGCCTGCCGCCGTGCCCAGCCATGCCCATAGGAGCAGTCCCGGCGGCCTCTGCCGACTGAACTGGCCCGACCACACTGTCACCGCCCACCCGGCGCACCGGCAGAAAGCAGTCCCCGTTGGCCGTGCAGACCCCCCCTGCTGCGGCACTGAACCCGCTGAACGCCATCCCATTGGCTGGCTTGAACCCGCTGAACGCCATCCCATTGGCTGGCTTGAACCCGCTGAACGCCATCCCATTGGCTGGCTTGAACCCGCTGAACGCCATCCCATTGGCTGGGCTGAACCCCGCTGAACGCCGCCCCCTCGCTCGCTGCACCGCGCCGACTCAACGCCGCCCTTGCCGGCTACATCGGATCGACTGCGCGTAATCCCGCTCGCTCTGGTTCACTTCGGCTCACTACGGTGAACGGGCCGGGCGTCGTCGTCCCCGCCCATCGCTGGAGCGACCAGCCGAACACCATCCCCGCCAACCGTCGCGGACGTGCTCGAGGCGAGCCACCGATGCGGCAGCCCGCTCAGCACTCAGCAGGTGTTCTTTGTTAAGTCGTCTCGATCTCCACATGAGCCGGGGCGAGCAGGAAGACGCGATCGGCGATGCGCTCGATCCGTCCCTCACACCCGAAGGCCAGCCCGGCGGCGAAGTCGACCATACGCGTCGCCTCAGGCATCGCCATGCCAGTGACGTCCATGATCACCGTCTGCCCTTCACGGAAGTGCTGCCCGATCAACGGCGCGTCGTTGTACTTGAGCGGCTGGACCATCACGATGCGTGACGAGTCGACGTTCGCGCGCCACCGCCTGGCGGCCCGTTCGGTCGCGGGGACATATTCGTCCTCGTAGTGCTCGTCGTCGTCATAGCCCTCGTCGTAGTGATCGACCCCGCTCAGGCCAAGGTAGCTCACCACCTTGCGCACTGCCCCCATCGGCTTGTCCTTTCCTCAGGAACTCACCGTAATCGGCACGTCCCTATACATTGGACGGTAACCGACGATTCCTCTTTCGCCACGCGACACGCCCAGCCCTAATTCCATTTTGTACGGCTTGCAGCCCGCTTGCAGCTGGATATCCGGCCCCCGGATAGCATCGGCACCATGCGCCTCTTCACTGTGGACGCCTTCACCGGCACAGCTTTCCAGGGTAATCCTGCGGCCGTCTGTCTGTTGGAGACTCCAGTTTCTGACAGTTGGATGCAGAGCGTAGCCGCCGAGATGAACCTCTCCGAGACCGCCTTCCTGCTCGGCGATTCGTTGCGCTGGTTCACCCCTGCGGTCGAGGTCACGCTCTGTGGTCATGCCACTTTGGCGACGGCGCACGTGCTCTATTCCATGGGGGCGGCGAGGGGGCAGCTCGAATTCAAGACGGCCAGCGGCACGCTTACCGTGAATCGCCTCCCCGACGGCATGATCACGATGGATTTCCCGGCCAAGGAGGTGACCCCCGTCACGGTGCCCGACGGTCTGGAGAAAGCACTTGGCGTGACACCTGTGCAGGTCGGAAATAGCCAGCTCGACCTGCTGGTAGAGGTCGACTCGGAGGAAACCGTACGTACCCTGTCCCCCGATATCACTGCCTTGGCCGCTCTGGACGCCAGAGGTGTCATCGTCACCGCCCGTGGCACCGACACGGATTTCGTCTCCCGCTTCTTCGCCCCCAATGTCGGCGTTCCGGAGGATCCGGTAACGGGTTCGGCGCATTGCGCGCTCTCGCCATATTGGTCGGCCCGCCTGGGGCGCGCCTCACTGGTCGGCGCCCAACTGTCCAAGCGAGGCGGCCTGGTCCGCGTGACGCTGGACGGCGACCGCGTCCACCTGGCCGGCCGAGCCATGACGGTCCTCTCGGGCACCCTGCACGTCTGACATGGACCTCACTTTACGCGATCGCGAGATTACATAGGGCAGGAGGGGCTTGTAACAGACACACGCTGACCCCATCGGCAACGACTCAAGGGTGTGCTGACCGGTTCGACCGTTTCCGTTGGCATACGCCGAGCCCGCTGATCGGCTCCGGCCTTACCGTACGGGTCCGCCCGGGCGCGGTGCCCCTGAAGGGCGTCCAAGAGCCGTCGTGGCCGCCGGGAGCGCTTCCTCACTGCGGAGCCGACGGCGTCTGGGAACTGACCCGGGGTCCCGGTAGTCCTGTAGGAATTTCCGTCGGATATGCCCCTGAGCTGGGGTTACGTGTCCTTGGTGAGGTGTCGGTAGATGGTGGGGCGGGTGACGCCGAACTCGTCGGCGATCTGCTGGACGGTGTAAGGAAATCGACGCCTGGTACTCCGGCAAACCCCGAGCCTTCGCCGCCAACCTGCAAGGCCTCATGACACCGGGCGGCTTTCCGTCCACCTCAGCCCCAGCCGAGTCGGTGAGCTCGCCAAAGCGGCGCTCGTTCTCACCCACTTCGAGCACGGAATGATCAGGTGAAAGTCGCTGGGATTACCTCAGTGGCCTCGTTAAAACAACGCGCAGCAGGAGCAGTCGTAGGCTCGGTCAACGTCGGGGTCCTCTCGGAAGGTGTGTGCGATGTCGTCGCGTTGCCGCCAGCCACGATCACCGCCGCTCTCGGTGCCAAGGTCCAGCGGTATCTCCACGGGATGCTGCCACCGCGCGCCTGACGGAGCGGCCCCGTCAGGCGGCGAAGACGGCGCGGACGACGGACTCGTCGCCGTCGATCTCGACCAGTCCGAGGGCGCGGGCGTCGCTGAGGGTGAGGGCGCCGTCGGCGAGGCCGAGGACGTAGGCGGGGTCTGCGCGGACGGTGGCGTCGAGGGCGCGGCCGTCATGCGGGCCGACCTCGAAGCCGGAGCGCGTCGCGCGGAGCTGGAAGGGCGGGTCGCCGATCTCGAGGCCGACCGTCGCCGAGGGGCGGACCTTGACCCGGGCGTCGAGTAGGACGGGGACGGCGAGGGTGAGCCACTCGGGGCGGAAGGAGTCGCCGTCGGGGGCGCGGACCATCAGCGGGGTGGACCAGCGGATCAGGCTCTCGATCGGCTGGCGCAGCTCGGCACCCCACGGCGTGAGGGCGTACTCGACCACGCTGCCCTCGCCGGTCAGTCGCCGCTCGACCACGCCCGCGGCCTCGAGGTCGCGGAGCCGGTCGGCAAGCAGGTTGGTCGCGATGCCGGGGAGGCCGTCGATCAGGTCACGGTAGCGGGCGGGGGCGATGAGGAGCTGGCGGACGATGAGTAGGTTCCAACGATCGCCGACGACTTCGAGGGACCGGGCGAGCCCGCAGTACTGGCCGTAGCTACGCATCATGCCTCTTACTTGACGATCTCAAGTACGCTTGACAGACTCAAGCCTACTGCAAGACCGAGGCGAGAGGGGGCCGTCATGGCCGGTACCACCAAGAGCGCGCGGCCCGCCTGGGTCGACGACGGCCTGTTCCCGTTCGAGAGCCGCTTTGTCGATATCGACGGGCACACCGTGCACTACGTCGACGAGGGGTCGGGTCCCACACTGCTACTGCTGCACGGCAACCCGACCTGGTCGTTCCTCTGGCGCGACGTGATCCGCGCGCTGCGCGACGACTTCCGGTGCATCGCCCTCGACTACCCGGGCTTCGGGTTGTCGACGCCGAAGCCCGGCTACCGTTACCTGCCCGAGGAGCACGCAGACGTGGTCACCGGGTTTGTCGACGTGCTCGGCCTCAATGAGGTCACTCTGGTCGGGCAGGACTGGGGTGGCCTGATCGGCCTGGCCGTCGTGCAGCGGCGGCCAGGCGTCTTCGATCGGCTGGTGCTCGCCAACACCTGGGCCTGGCCGGTCAATGGCGTCCTCCACTTCGAGGCCTTCTCTCGCATCCTCGGGGGACCCCCGATCCGCTTCCTGGTCCGGCGGCTCAACCTCCTCGTCAACGCGTTCATCCCCACAGGCCACCGAAGGCGGAAGCCGACCGCAGCCGAGATGACCCACTACCGCCGGGCGCTGGACACCCCCGAGCGGCGCCAGGCCTCCGCCGTACTCCCCGGCCGGGTCCTCGCCAGCCGGCCCTTCTTCGCCGAGGTCGAGGCCGGCCTTCCGGATCTCGCCCACCTGCCGACACTGATCGTGTGGGGTGAGGCCGACATCGCCTTCCGTCCCCAGGAGCGCGAGCGCCTGCAAGTGGTCTTCCCCGAGCACAAGACCGTGATCGTCGAAGGCGCCGGCACCTACGTGGAGTCCGACGCACCCGAGGAGTTCGTCGCCGCGATCCGCGACTGGGCAGCGACGCAGCGCGGAGACGCGAGTCGTGCGGGTGAGACAGACCTGTAGACCACTCTCACCCGCACGGGTCGTGACGGCAGCGCGCAGCAAGACGCGCCGTAGGCTCGGACAAGTCGAGGCCCTACGGTCCGGTTGGCTTGATCGCCACCGATCTTGGAGGCGTCGACCACTCTCACACAGTCACCTCGCCACCACCGTCACGACGCCCACCCCTACCGCAGCTCGGAAGAGCCGAACATAGTCGGCCAGAACCAGCAGGGCGGATCGACTGCCTACACCGGCCCCTGCCAGCTTCCGACGCGCAGGTCCACCGTGTCATGAAGATCAATGAACTCCACACCGTCACCGCCGACGTCGTCGAAACCGCCCGCAGCACCCTCGTCATCGGTGCCATCTGACGGTGCGAGAACACCGCCACCTATCGCTGCGAGTCACACCCGCGTCCCATTCGCCGAAGACGCCGCCGCTCCACCCACCGCCGTCGGCGGGCCGTGTCCGCAAAGGCCGCCCTGAAGCCCGGCAGCGTCGCTGGCATGCTGTACGAGAGTGCTTGATCGCCAGACAGAGGAGCTCTCGAGTAGAAGCGTTATCGACCAAGATCAACCGCTAGGCTGCCGAGTTGCTGCTGCGGTCTCACGTACTGTCAGGCCCGCCGGCTGGGCCGCAGGCGACGCGGTCCAACGATGTTCCTCGCGCTGCACGATCTCCTGAACGGCACCGCGGGCAACTTCTTGAGACGGGACAGCCAAGGCGTGAGGAAACTGGTCGCTTGCATCGCACTGGCATCGCTAACGTCGACACCTACGGCTACGTCTGGAGCCCTAAGCACGCACCCGTCGACGACTCCAACCCGTCGGTCGCTTCATACTGGCTCTTCGAACTTGATCGGGGTTGAAGCCTGACTGCTCGTGCTCGCGTGGCTGGGGTGCGGTCGGCTCTTGAGCGAGCTCGCGGCTCCCGTCGATCATTTCTGTTGTCGACGCAGAAGATCACAAC